>CALBNV010000001.1 GCA_937896895.1 uncultured Bacteroidales bacterium
GCCGCCGAACTTGGCCGAGAAAGGAACCGCCTTCAAGGCCTCAGCCTGACGTTCCAGACGGTATGCGAACACGCGGATTTCCTTGCCAAGACGTGTCGGGGATGCAGGCTGTCCGTGGGTGCGGGCCAGCATAGGCACATCGGCCCAGCACTCCGCATATTCGTTCAGCTTGTCTATGAGCTGCTGAAGAGCAGGCAGATAGACATCACTGACAGCCTCCCTGAGTGAAAGCGGTACGGATGTATTGTTTATGTCCTGTGATGTCAGACCGAAATGGATGAACTCCTTGTAAGGCACCAGCTCCGGCATCAGGTCGAACTTCTCCTTCAGGAAATACTCGACGGCCTTGACATCGTGGTTGGTCACCTTCTCGATATCCTTGATACGCTGGGCATCGGCTGTGGTGAAGTTCTGGTAGATAGCACGAAGTTTTGGGAATACATCAGTAGAGATGCCTGCCAACTGAGGCAAAGGTAATTCGCAGAGAGCGATAAAATACTCGATCTCAACACGAACTCGATACTTGATGAGCGCAAATTCAGAAAAGTAATTGCTTAAGATGGCAGTTTTACCGTGGTAGCGGCCATCAATAGGACTTACTGCTGTTAATGAATTGAATTCTAATTCCATCGAATTAAGTTGAAAAATAAAGGATTCTAATTAAAAAATTTATTACGTTTATATGTCTGTTAACACAAAAATGCCGAATAACGTTTGGTAGGATTGTCACTTAGGTCTTATCAGGGAACGTGGGATCATTTCTTCCAGAATCTGTAGCCGATGTTCACACATATAGCACTTTGCTTGGACTTGCTATCGTCCACAACCTTATTCCAGACACCAGCTTGATAGGTACAACTGGCCGAAATAAAATGCCAATCGATTCCAATGCCGGCTTGAGGACCAAGATTCCAGTTGCGATAACCCGACGGATTACCAAACAACTTGTCTACATAACAACCCGCATTAACTGAGAGTCGTAATTTCTTGTCAAGATTGATGAAATAACGGCCCTGACACTGAAGTTGAGCCATCTGAGCCCTGACCTCCTGAGTCTTCTCTGGCAACATGATCATTCCGTTGCCAAGTCCGTTGTCATAATAGTAGAGATGATCACCACCTTTGTGGCTGAAGTAAGCTCCGGTCTGTAATCCCCAATGCTGATTGAATGCCTGATCCCAGATAAAGCCCAGATCATAACTATTGTCAGTATTGCCCCATCTTTCACTCTTTCCATAAGGGGCGTTAAACAAGTCAATGCTATTATTGCTCATCCAACTATGAACATAACCTGCGGTCAAAGTAAAAGTAGCACCGCAAAAATAATATGCCTCTCTTGCCTCACGACGGGCTTGTTCTTTCTTAGTGAATTTCTGTGCAAAAAGTGATGGGCCAATAGCCAATGCAAATGACAATACCAGTATAGTTCTCTTTAACATTCTGTCTTCGGTTTCTGATTACGTACGTACAAAACAAATATAATACACGCGTACGCAAAAGGAATAAATAGCACGGAATACCCTGCTATCTATCAGCAGAGTTTCCGAGCTATGATATCTTTATATTGTGATAGGATTACTTACCTCCAATCTTGTCAGCACTCTTACCGCCAAATACGCAGAGAAGAACGCCAACTACGATTGCTGCGAAACAGCCAACCAAAGACCAGTTGTAGACACCCTTGTCCATGTTTTCTGCAGTAAAGCAAACATACAAAGCGATTGTAGCCAACAGAATGAGGATTGTACCTCCGTAGATCTTAATGAATCTCATAATGAAGTATTATTTTAAGATGTTTTGATATATTCGTTTATAAAAATCAGTGCAAAGTAAATGATTTTTTCTTTATGTTGGCCAAAAAACAACAAAAAATTGCATTATTTTAAGTTTTTTTCGATATCTTTGCCCCGAATTTAACAATAACAGACATTTTTACAACCGAATTTAAGTTTAATATGGTTATTCTTTACGCAATATACGAGATCTTTATTATTATACCAGTGGCTTTCGTATTAACCCTTCTGGCTGCGTTCTTTACCGCTGTAGGCTGTTCCTGCGGTTTTGGTAAGGTGATGGGCTATTGGCCAGGTGTCATCTGGGCGAAATGCATCTGTTGGCTCTGCCTCTCTCCATACAAGGTAGAGGGACGCGAGAACATCGACAAGCATACTTCCTATATCTTTGTGGCCAATCATCAGGGAGCATTCGACATCTTCCTGCTCTATGCCGGCTTGGGTCACTCCTTCCGCTGGATGTTGCGCAAGGGTATCCGCAAGATGCCATTTGTCGGCTATGCTTGCGACAAGGCCGGACACATCTGGGTAGACGAGCATGGCGCTTCGGGCATGATGCATACCGTACGTCAGGCTCTCCAGACACTCAAGGGAGACGTGACATACGCAACTATCGAATTAAAGGTTAAGGCTGGCACTCCTGCCGGCAAATACGACCTCAAATTTGATGCAGACGGCGAAGGAAACGGAACTGCTATGTGCAACAACATCGTAGACAGAAGCGTTGTAGTTCCTACACCAAAGTACAAAGACGGCAGCATCACAGTAAAATAATCCGGAGGAACAAATGAAAAAAAATATTATTTTTTGTGAATGTGTGTGAAAAAAGTATTATTTTTGCAGCCTGAAAAATCAACAGATTATAAACTAAAATATTCAAGACATGACAAAAGCTGAAATCGTAGCGAAAATCGCTGAAAAGACTGGCGTTGAAAAAGGTGCGGCACAGGCCGTTGTTGAATCATTCATGGATATCGTCAAGACATCCATCAAGGCTGACGAACCTGTTTACCTCAGAGGTTTTGGTAGCTTCATCAAGAAGACCAGAAAGGCAAAGAAAGGCCGCAACATCAAGGCGGGCGAATCAATCATCATTCCTGAGCACAGCATTCCGGCATTCAAGCCAGCTAAGACGTTCCTCGGCGAACTCAAGTAATATCGAATCTAAATTTTTTGTACTATGCCAAACGGTAAAAAACATAAAAGACACAAAATGTCTACCCACAAGCGTAAAAAACGCCTCAGAAAGGATAGACATAAAAAGAAATAGTCTCTAAGAGATGATTTCTCACAGAACATAACACAGCATTGCAACATTGTTGTCAATGTTGTGTTATTGTTTATTATTGAAAATTCAAACCTTTGTAATATTATGGACAACACAAACACAGTTTCGGAAGTCAACAGAGAACTTGTAATCAGTTCTGATGTTTCAGAGGTTAGTATTGTATTGTTGGAAGACAAGCAGCTTGTCGAATTCCAGAAAGAGCAGAACAACACCAGCTTTTCGGTTGGTGATGTGTATTACGGCCGCATCAAGAAGATATTGCCAGGCTTGAATGCGGCTTTTGTTGACATAGGCAGCCAGAAGGATGCTTTCCTGCATTATCTTGACCTCGGTCCGCAGGTACGTTCGCTGATGGAGTTTGCGAAGATTGCCAACGAAGGCAGGGCGAACCAATCGACGATGAACAAGATCCAGCTCAGGCAGGACATCGACAAGTCTGGAAAGATTTCTGACTACCTGCAGGCCGGCGACCAGATACCAGTGCAGATTGCAAAGGAGCCGATCAACACCAAAGGCCCGCGCATCACGGCGGAGATTTCGTTCGCAGGACGTTACATCGTGCTCGTCCCGTTCGCCAACCGCGTGTCAGTGTCATCAAAAATACGCAGCAACGAAGAACGCTCACGTCTTAAACGACTGATTCAGAGCATCAAACCGAACAATTTCGGAGTCATCATCCGCACCGTCGCGGAAGGTAAGACCGTCGATGAACTCAACGCCGACATGCGCTATCTGTTAGCGAAATGGGACCAGGCAGCCTTCGCCATGTATGGCAGCAAGGCGCCGGCCAAACTCGTCAGCGAACTCGACCGTACCTCAGCGATGTTAAGGGATATGCTCAATGAGTCGTTTAATGCCATCACCGTTGACAACCAGGCTCTTTACGAAGAGGTTAGAAGCTACATATCCACCATCGCCCCGCAGAAGACGGACATCGTGAAACTCTACAAAGGCAAGGAGCCTATCTTCGAGTATTACAACGTCGCCCGCCAGATCAAGGGGCTTTTCGGCAGGATAGTCACAATCAGAAACGGCGTGTATCTCATCATCGAACACACCGAGGCCATGCATGTCATCGATGTCAACAGCGGCCACCGCGTGAACAAAGACAACTCACAGGAGGAGAACGCGCTGGCGGTGAACCTCGAGTCGGCTGTGGAGATAGCCCGACAGCTGCGACTCCGCGACATGGGCGGCATCATCATAGTCGATTTCATCGACATGCACGAGTCGAAAAACCGCAAGCTGCTGTTCGACAAACTCACCGAGGAGATGGCCAAAGACCGCGCCAAACACACCATACTGCCCGCGACGAAGTTCGGCCTCATCCAGATAACACGGCAGAGAGTGCGACCGGAGACAGAGGTGACGGTGCAGGAGAAATGCCCCGTGTGCAACGGCACAGGCAAGATAAAGTCATCAATGCTGTTCATCGACGAGATAGAAAGCAACCTCAAATACCTCCTGCTCGACCAGAACGAGAAAGAAGTTACGGTGCAGGTGCATCCTTTCGTGTGCGCCTACCTCACCGCCGGATTCATCTCCGTGAGAAGAAGGTGGATGTGGAAATACCACAAGAAGATACACATCCAGAAAGTGAAGTCATTCCACATGCTGCAATGCAATTTCCTGAATAAAAAAGGAGACGAGATAACTTTTTAGTTGAAAGTTATAAAGTTGAAAAGTTATAAGTAATTAAGACTTCCGAAAGAAAAAGAAGAGGTGTCACGGGAAAGTGGCGCCTTTTTTGTTCATGACTTTTGAACGTTCGAATCGTCTGTATATTCAATGATTCCCGAAGATTTCAGCCTGATTTTTGTCCATTACACCCACTTTTTTGATATACAATCCGATAATTTATTTATTTTTGCAGCGTAATATTTTGCTTTTTGTATTGAGCAGATTTTAATATACTATGCTTTTTATAAAAAGCAGATTATTGGGAAAATTACTTTATGCAAAGAGCAAATTCTAAAAGGAAGGACTATGGAAGCCTTATTTGAAAAACAAGATGCCTTGTTGAAGTTGAGGACATGTTCCATGTAAACTATGGCAATTACTTCACCATCGAACTTTCCCAACTCGATGAAAGTGTTCTTAATCAATGGGTAAACCTTAAGTTCGTTGTCACCGATGAAGCAGGCAACAGCCAAGTGCAGGAACTCAGCAACGTGTTCTATGTGGGTCAACATACTTCCGTCAACGAAGCTACAACTCTCACTTCCAACGTTTATCCAAACCCATTCACCAATGAAGTCCGCATCAATGCGGCAGAAGCCATCAACGGCAGCGCTTCAATCAGCGTGTTCAATGTTCTTGGCGAACAGGTCATCAGCAAGGCCATGAATTGCAGCGAGACCACCGAGTTTGTCATCGACGGCAGCAGCCTCAACGCTGGCATCTATTTCTACAGCATCAGCACTGAAAACGGCGAACTCAAAGGCAGAATCGTGAAAGAGTAATATTTTAGTCATATCGTTTTTAACAAGGAAAGGCGGCTCAACGAGTCGCTTTTTTCTTGTCGTTTTCCCAACTGGAGCCGAACTATTTCAGAGCATTCATGCTGCTGTTCTGTCTCAAAAACTCCGAATGAAATACCTCAAAAACTCCGAATGAAACACCTCAAAAACTCCGATTAATTTTTGTATTTAATTAAAAATTAGTATTTTTGCAGTTTGTAAGAATTAAGGTGAAAAATGGAATATTTTGAACGTACAGCAGATGTCTTGCTTAAAGACAAACTCGATGTTTTTGGCGCAGTGTTGATAGAAGGTCCAAAATGGTGCGGCAAGACCACTACGGCAGAACAGGTGGCACGAAGTGTAATCAAACTGCAGAATCCCGACATGCGCAACGAATATTTGGCTACTGCGGCATCGAAACCATCTTTGCTTTTGGCGGGTAATACGCCGCGTTTGATTGATGAATGGCAAGACGCTCCTGTCTTATGGGATGCCGTCAGGACGATGGTGGACGAAAGGGGGCTGCCTGGCCAATTTATTCTGACAGGTTCGAATTCGGTTGATAGGGGAAAAATCCTACATTCCGGCACGGGAAGAATTTCAAGGTTGCAAATGCTGCCGATGAGCTTGTGGGAATCGAAAGAATCAAATGGAAAGATTTCAATCGGTGAATTATTCAACACGCCGGATTACGACATCGACGGCATCCAATCCGATTTGGGCATAGAAGACCTGATTTTTCTGGCTTGCCGTGGCGGATGGCCTGCGGCGTTAAAGGCTACGAGCAAAAAGTCGGCCTTGCTGGTTGCCAAAGATTACTGCGACAGTGTTTGTTTAGAAGACATCTCTCGCGTCGATGGTGTGCAACGCAATACAAAATTGGCCCGCCTCGTCTTGAAAACATACGCCCGCAACATATCCACTTTAGCCAAAAAAACGCTTATGCTTTCGGACATTGTGTCTTCGGAGAACATTTCTGTTTCGATAGACACTTTTGATGATTATGTGAAAGCTTTGGAACGGCTGTTTGTCATACAGGATGTGGATGCGTGGTGTCCATCAATCAGAAGCAAGACGGTCATCCGCAGTTCGCCAAAACGCAGTTTTTCCGACCCTTCTATTGCGGTTGGCATAATGGGGCTTTCTCCACAGGCCTTGCAGATGCAACTGAAAACCTTTGGCTTTATCTTCGAGCAGATGTGCATCCGCGACCTTAAGGCTTATACGGCTGAATTTGACGGAACCATGTCGTATTATCACGACCGATATGGTTTGGAAGCCGATGGCGTTCTTCATTTGTCGGATGGACGGTATGCCTTGCTTGAGTTCAAGTTGGGAAGTCAGGAAATAGAGGAAGGCTCCCGACATCTGCTTGAACTGAAAAAACTGATTGAAGATCACAACAAAAAAGAAGTTCAAGTGCCGTTGCGTTTGCCTGATTTGCTGGTGGTCGTTACTGGCGGCAAGATGGCTTATACTCGTCCCGACGGCGTGAAAATCATACCGTTAGGCTGCCTGAAACCATAAAAAGTGCGAAATCCTCGAAACTACCGGGTTCGCCGTCGAGCGGGAATGTGTTTTCTATTTTTTGAGGCTGGTACAATGACTTCGGCGTTTGTTTTTCTGTACAAAGACCGTGTTTTGTCGTCTTAAAATACATGCGAAAAAAATCCTCGCGGCAATTCAAACTTTTTCGTATTTTCGCGCCGCTAACTTCTGAAGATGATTAATAAGGTATATAAGTTCGGCGGCGCATCGGTGAAAGACGCTGACGCCGTCAGGAATATCAAGAAAATACTTGATAATGACGATTGTAGCGACCTGCTGCTCGTCATCTCCGCGATGGGTAAAACCACTAACGCGATAGAAAAGGCTCTTAACGATTTCCGTGAAAACGACGGCCATCTGGGGATCGACGCGCTCGAAAACCTCATGGATTATCATGAGAAGATAATGCTCGACTTGTTCGGCGGCAACCCGCAACATCCTGTGTTTGAGAGGGTTGCCAACCTGTTTCTGGATTTGTACGACAATCTTCAGGCGACGGGCTACGACTACGACTACCAATACGACCAGACCGTGAACTTCGGCGAGATGCTCTCAACCACGATCATTTCCGCCTATCTCAATGACAACGGCTTGAAAAACAAGTTACTCGACGCCCGCGAATACATCATCACCGACCATGACTTCCGCTGCGCCAATGTCGATTTCGACGAGTGCCGGCTGCGGATTGAGAAACTCAATGAAAACCACGACGGCACAATGCTCCTGACACAAGGCTTCATCGCCGGCTCCACCAAGCCGTCGGCGACCACCACGCTGGGACGCGAAGGCTCCGACTATACAGCGGCGATATTTGCCAATCTGCTGAATGTCAAGGAGATGGCGGTGTGGAAAGATGTCGATGGCGTGCGTAATGCCGACCCGAAACGTTTTGCCAAGACCGAGAAAATACCGCATCTCACTTATTCCGAAGCCGCCGAGCTGACATTCTACGGCGCCACCGTGCTTCACCCCAAGACGATGAAACCGCTGCAAAACAAGAACATACCGCTGAAAGTACGCTGCTTCCTCGACCCTGCGCTCGAACCGACGGTCATCGACGGCAGCGAGGAGTTCATCAGCTACGTCCCGTCGTTCATCGTCAAAGACAACCAGATGCTTGTGACAATCCGGCCGCGCGACTATTCGTTCATGAACGAGCGGAACCTCGGCGTCCTTTTCGGAATGCTCAACGAGCTGAACATCCACGCCAACATGATCCAGACCTCGGCACTGGACCTCTCGGTTTGTTTCGATGAGAACATCCACAAACTAAACGCCCTCATCGCCTCTGTTGAGCAGTCGTTTGAGGTGAGGTATAACGCCGGCTTGCAGCTTTTCACGGTCCGTCATTACAAAGACGGCGTTGAAAATGAATTTATCAAAGGAAAGAAGGTCTTTGTCGAGCAGCGTAGCAGAAGCACCGTTCAGATTGTTTTGGGGTGAAGATGTTAAAACCAAAACCTTTCTAACCAAAACCATAACCAAAACCTTTTTAACCCAAACCATAACCAAAACCAAAACCTTTCTAACCAAAGCCAAAACCTTGCGGGCTGCCCGGAGGGCAGTATTTCAATAACCGGGTACGCGGCACGCGTGCCCGGCAGCATGATACGTCGCTCGGTG
>CALBNV010000002.1 GCA_937896895.1 uncultured Bacteroidales bacterium
TTCATCATCCAGTATGCCGACAACCTCGGCATCGACAAGGCCACTGCCCAGAAGTTCAACATCGCCGCCATGGCTATGTTCCTGTGCTTCCGCTTCATCGCGACAATGCTGATGAAATATGTCAATTCGAGGAAACTTCTCGCAATATTCGGCTGCTGTGCGGCCGCATGCACTCTCGGCGCCATCCTCATAGTCGGAAAGGGCGGCCTTGCATGTCTCGTGGCCATCAGCGCCTTCATGAGTCTCATGTTCCCGACAATCTACGGTATTTCGCTTGAGAACGTGAGCCAGGAAGACAGCACCCTCGGAGCAGCCTTCCTTGTGATGGCGATTGTGGGAGGTTCCATCCTTCCTCCGCTTCAGGGATCTATCATCGACCTCGGCACCGTCTTCGGTCACCCGGCAGTCAATGTCAGCTTCTGTCTGCCTCTGATCTGCTTCATCGTGATAGCGATCTATGGCAGAAGATGTGCCAAGAGACTCGCTGCAGCCAAGGATCAGTCTTAGACGATAAGGTCTGCCAGCTCAATGTCAGAGAGCCTGTCGAAGTAGTCTTCGACGGGCTTTTTTGCGAGTAAGGCCATGACAGATTCCTTGTCATAGCGGCAGCCTTCGAGCATTTTAGCGAGGTCTTCTGCAGGGCGGTTCCCGAGGAAGTCTCCACCGAAGGATAGCTTGCTGATTGTGCCGTGATTCACGGCTACAAGTACCTCTATTGTGCCACAGGCAAATTTTTTCTTCTTTGAGAATGAGGCTTCGAGAGAGTGTCCGTAGTTCCATTCCCAGGTGCTGAACCTTATTTTAGCGAGGTCTTCTATCGCGGCTTTTTCGCTCTCGGAAAGAATATACTCTGAGTCCTTATGGTCCCTTGACATTATGGCTTCGAGCCTGTCTTTCAGTTCCGTGACTGATGCCATGTCGGGGAGATGGTCCTTCAGGTTGGTGACCTTGCTCCTCACGGAGGCTATGCCGGAGGAGGAGAGCTTGCTCCCGTCGACAGACAATGCCTGCGTCAGCTCCTCGAGGTTCACGTCCCACATCAGGGTGCCATGGACCATAAGTCTGTCCTTCCATACTCTCTTCGCATATCCGGAAACCTTCTTGCCCTCAACCATGATGTCGTTCCTTCCGCTGACTTCGGCATTGACACCGAGTGAACGCAGCGCCTCTGCGATGTATGTGGTGTATCTTGGGTAATCCCTTTCGAGGTCCGAGGACTTTCCTACTATGGTGTAGTTGAGGTTCTGGAGGTCATGATAGACTGCACCTCCACCTGTCACCCTGCGGGCCAGGGTGATGCCGTGCTCCTTGAGATAGGCCAGGTTGACCTCGCCATAGGCGTTCTGGTTGAGACCTATGATTACCGAAGGGCGGTTCTGCCAGAGGTAGAACACCGGCTCTTCGAGTGGCAGACTTTCGAGGCAGAACTCGTCAAATGCCATGTTGTAGTGCGGGTCTGTGGATGTATTCCTGAGGTATCTCATGTCGTCATGCTTTAGGAAAGCGCAAATATACTCTTTTTTGTCTTTCTGAGGATAATCTCTAATTTTGCTTCAAACAAGGGAATGGTGCATCCATGCCTGCCCTGCTGCGCAGGAATGCACCGCCGAAACTTCGCTTCGCTCATCCCTCCCATCCTGCGGATGGGCCCCTCCCGCTTACATGCCGCGGGTGGCATGGTTTCGGCCGACGCATATCCTGTCTCCGCTTACGGGCAGGCAAGGAATGTAACGTTTCCCAGACGAAAGCTATGCGACTGAGATTATTCATACTGGTGGCCGCACTCATGCTGCCTGGCAGGCTTGCTGCCCAGGGGCGCTCTATCTGGCCCGAGAAGATGTTCGAACCGTTCAAGGAGAATTACTTCACCACAGGAATTCCCCTGAATACATCACCGGACTATGACACGAATGATCTGGCCTATCAGGTCAGTGTAAGGTTCAATGTGTTCAGACTGCCGTCGGACTGGCATTTTTTCTGGGGCTACACACAGCAGTCTCTCTGGGATGTATACATGCCGTCAAACCCTTTCCGAGCCAACACATATACCAACGGTCTGTACTTCTACCATCCCTTCCGGGACGAACGCTCCGAACTGCTGTTCGGCTATGAACACCGCTCAAACGGATTTGATTCCTATGAATCCAGGAGTCTTGACTACGCCTTCGTCAACTACACTCGCGAGTTCTGCCGCTTTTTCTCCGCCCAGCTCATGGGGCGCTTCGGCGTGGGCTCGATAGGGAATGACTATTCCCTTGAGATGTTTGACCGGTATGAAGGATACCTCAATGCTGCCCTGTGTTTCCATACTCCAGACAGGCGCTTCCTCGCTAAAATGTCGGTGACTCCTCTATTCAAGGGTGACATACCTGCGAATGTGACGGCGGAACTTGCATTCCAGCCTGTGCCCCGTACGGACTGGTTCTATATCACCATGCGCTATCACCACGGATATGATGAGAATCAGAATGACTGCGCATGTCCTGATGTGTTCCTGAAGCGTATGCTCCGCATCGGCCTGTCCGTACAGCCTCGAAGCATGGCAGGGAAGCTTTTCTTCTAATATCTGACAACATGAAAATAACATTTCTTGACGCTTCAACCATGGGAGATGTCTCCCTTGAGTGCATCGGACGTCTCGGGCTGCTGACATGCTGGCCCACAAGCACCCGCGAAGAGGCCCTTGAAAGGGTGTCTGACTGTGAGGTCCTTATCATCAACAAGGTAGTTGTGGATAGAGAGCTAATCGATGCGGCGAAGTCGCTCCGACTTATCTGTGAGGCTGCGACCGGTGTCAACAATATTGACTTGGAGTACGCTGCGTCCAAGGGTATCCCTGTCCGTAACGTGGCCGCGTATTCGACCGATTCGGTAGTTCAGCAGACTTTTATGCACCTGTTCTCGCTTCTGGGAAACGGCCCGTATTTCGATGAGAGGGTCAAGAACGGCACATACTCGTCTCTTCCCACTTTTACGGATGTGTCCAGACCGTTTGTCGAGGCTGCGGGTAAGACCATAGGCATCATCGGCATGGGTGCCATCGGACAACGCACCGCCGCACTGGCGCAGGCCTTCGGATGCCGTGTCATCGCTTGGAACCGCACAAAGAAAGAAGTGCCGGATGTCACTTTCGTCGATAAAGAAACTCTGCTCAAAGAATCGGACATCGTGGCGTTGCACATCGCGCTCAACAACGAGACACGCGACTTCCTGACAGCCAAGGACTTCGCCCTGATGAAGAAATCGGCAGTCATCGTCAACGCAGCACGCGGGCCGGTCGTCAATACCAACGACCTCGCCGAAGCACTCAAAAACGGCACCATCGCCGGCGCGGCACTCGATGTCTATGACGGCGAACCACCACTCAAGAGCGACAACCCGCTGCTGACAGCACCAAACACAATGCTGCTGCCACACATAGGGTTCGCCACACGCGAGGCATTCGAACTTCGACTCGGCATCGTGGTGAGAAACGTTGAAGAGTTTGTGAAATAACATTTCATGCAACAATTTTGTATGTTTCTTGTTTTATAAACCAAGATATTAACAAATACGAAATGAAAAAATTATTAGCAATCACCGCAATTATGTTTGCCGGGATGACGACATTCGCACAGAAAACGAACATCAGCTACGAGAGTCTTCCCAACGACGCCAAAGATTTTATCAACATCAATTTTCCGGAGACGACCCCTGCTGTCATACTGAAAGATACCGAAGCCTTTGACGTCGAATACGAGGTGAGATTCAATGACGGCATGAAAATAGAATTTAACAAAGACGGCGATTGGGAAGAGATAAAAAACGAAATCAACTGCCTGACTATCGGATTCCTTCCGGAAAACATCGGAATCTATCTTGAAAACAACCACAATAGGTTTTGTATCAAAGAGATAAAGCGTGAGTTCAAAGGTTTTAAGGTCGAACTGGCCAACGACATCGAAATCATTTTCGACAAAAACGGGAGATTCAAGAGGTACGACGACTAAATTTTATGGATTTTTGCTCGCATTTTGCGGGATGGACATTATATGAACAGCAAGGTTAAAGGCACCATCGCGGGTGTCGTGGCGGCGGTGTGTTACGGCACAAATCCGCTTGGAGCGAAGTTTTTATATGCCGACGGTATCAACACAAACACCGTTTTGGCACACCGTTTCGGGATAGCGATGATCATTCTTGGCATCATCATGCTTGTCAAGAAGACGTCGTTTAAAATCACTAAAAAGGAATTCGGAATCTTAGCGTCGCTCGGGGCTTTGTTCGCCGTGTCGTCGATGACGTTGTATTCCAGTTTCCTGCACATGGACGCAGGCATCGCCTCGACGCTGCTTTTCGTCTATCCGATGATGGTCGCGCTCATCATGACGATATGTTTCAAGGAGAAACTGACTTGGGTGACGGTTTCATCGATACTCTTGGCTTTCGCTGGAATATTCATGCTGAACGGCGCTAACGGCAAAGGGACGCTCAACGCCGTCGGTGTGATTTTGGTGATGGTGTCATCGCTGACATACGCCGTTTACATCGTGATTATCAACAGGACACAAATAAAAATGTCGTCGATAAAACTGACATTTTACGTGCTTCTGTTCTGCGTCTCGTGCATCATAATACACTCGTTCTTCAGACCTGAGACGCATCTCATGCTCTTGACGACACCTCGCCAGTACGGTTTCGCTTTGATGCTCGCCGTTGTCCCGTCGATTATGGCATTGGTACTCATGGCGGTATCAATCCGCAACATAGGCTCGACACCGTCGGCAATCCTCGGCGCCCTTGAACCGTTGACAGCCGTCATGATAGGCATCTTCGTGTTCAAGGAGGCTTTCACGCTTCGACTTGCCGGCGGCATCGTTTTGATTCTTTCAGGGGTTCTGCTGATTATTCTTGGCAAGAAGAATAATTCTTCTCAGCAAAACTCCAATTGACAATATGCCAGAACTCTTTAAGATAATCAGCTCTTACGTTCTGATAATCAAGATAATAGGCATGTTCCCAGACATCGCAGCACAACAGAGGCGTTGTATGTTCCATCGTCAATGGATTTTTTGCGTTCTCGGTGCGCACAATCGACAGTGAGCCTTTTTCGTCGCTGACGAGCCAGGTCCAGCCGGAGCCGAAGAGCGACACGCTCTGCTTGGTGAAGCTTTCCTTGAAGTCGTCGAAGCCGCCGAAGTCGCGCTCGATGGCCTTCATCAGTTTGCCCGACGGTTTCGTCTTTGACTTGCTTGCCGGAGCGAGACAGTTCCAATAGAAAGTGTGGTTCCACACCTGCGCCGCATTGTTGAAGATAGCACCATCGGAGTTCCTGACGATTTCTTCGAGGCTCATCTTTTCAAACTGCGTATTGGAAATCAAGCTGTTAAGGTTCTTTACGTATGCAGCATGGTGTTTCCCATGATGGAACTCAATTGTCTTTTTTGAGATATGCGGTTCCAGCGCATCATTCTGATAAGGTAATTTAGGTAATTCAAACATAGTGTTATTGTTTTTTTGTGAAAGGAAAACAAAAAAATCGGATGGTTTGTTCAAAAGGAGATTTCTGTTGAGTTATAAATTATCTGTTTCCAACTCGAACATTTAATGTTCCTGACAAAACTTTGTTACCATTTTTATCTGTAATTTCTCTAATCCACTGTTTATCAGTTTCTAAAAAATGTTTTGGCAATCCTTTGGTTCTCATTGAAAAAATCAGTCTGTCCCAAACAATAGAAATATAGTCTTCTCTTCCGTAATATTTCCACGTTGAGGAATTCAAAGGATTTTTAAATGACAAAATATAATCAGCTGGATATGCTGAATCACCTTTTGCAGTGCCAACAAATGAAAAATAAGTCAAAATCTGATTTAAATAATCTTTCTCATCAAATGGATTTGAAATATCTGTTGTCATTACATCTTCAGATATTTTTCTATCTTCCCTCTCCGACCAATAATGATTGACCATGTCATCTAATGGTCCAATTGGCAATTTCAATCTACTGACGACAGAAAGCATACCTGTTCTTCTTGTTTGGTTGATTATTGAAGGTGGTGAACCAGCTTCTGATTTTATAGAAATTCCAATCGTATGATTAATGTATAAGTCAGCTTTGCTTCCACCATTTGATTTTTTCACCTTAACCATCATTGACATTGCAACAATTTCTGTCGGTGTTATTGAGTTCCATGACACATCATATGGTAAATCCAGATAATTATCTTCTTTCGTATTACCTAAAGATTCAATATGAATACGTTTGTTTTTAACACTAATAGATTCATTTTTCATTCTTAAATGAATCAAAAAAAGTTTAAATAAAAGTTCGTCACGTTCTCCATAATTGTTGGCTTTTATAGTATTAATCATCACTTCATTTGCTTTTTCAAACGAAGGTTGAGAGGCATTATAATGGTCGGCTGCATTTATTCTAATATGTAGGGCTCCTTTATATCTTCCATATAATTTATTGACCCAAGGTGTTATTTCATTATATATTTTGTTGTTCGGATTATAATTTGACGGCATACCTTTTGTATCTCTGATTGAGAATCTTAGAAATCTCCATATTGTTTCAAAATAGTTTGTTTCATCATAAACAACCCATGTTTTTTCATCAATAGGATTTTCAAAATCAAGAATAAAATCACAACTATTATCAGAAATTCCTTTTACGGTTGTCAGTGAATGGAAAGCAAACCATGTTAACAATTTTGACAAATACTTTTTATGATACAAGAAAGGACAATCAGGAGATGAATTGTCAACATCTTCCTTGATAATTCCCGTTAATCTCAATTTCCAATATTCCTTGACAATTTCATCAAGTTCAAAAATACTCAACCCAATTTTTTCGCAAACTTTTGAATATTTATCTCTTGTACTATGATTTACCAAAGCATTGCTATAGTAGCTTATGCATCTAATGCGAAACCGCTTGCCATTAATTAGTGCATCATATTTCCTGTTTTTTGAATATGGCAAGAACAGTACTTCTGTGATTTTTTCTTTATGACCGTCGGGAAACAGCAAATTGCTGTTGTATTTTAATGACATTAATTTATCCTCTAAAAGTTTAATATCATATTTAAGGTCAGAATCACGGTGATTACGTTTCATGTTTATTTGATTTTTAACAGTTCCAACAATTTTTCAGCAGTAGCTTGTATTGCTGGCACAGCAACCGAATTTCCAAATTGTTTGTATGCAGAGGCATCTGCGACAACAATTTTGAAATCATCTGGAAAACCTTGAAGACGAGCCCATTCCCTTGGTGTCATTTTTCTCCATCCATCATGATTGATCTCGCCTTTAATATGGGTGACTGGTGTGAAATCTTGTAATCTGTCATCTATTACTATATTACGTTCACGTCCCATACCACCAACAACAATTGCATTCGCAATACCATCATCTGGAATAATCTCATAACCAAAACCATTACCCTTGCTCTCATGACGTTTTTTATGAGCAACCAAAGTTTGCTGATATGTTGTTGACAAATAATACTTTGACGATACAACATCCTTCTCACGAATATCAATAAAACGTTTTGTGGTGTCTGTTGGAGCAGGGTAGCTATTTTGAATAACATCCTTTGTTATGCCAAACTCTTGTGCTATATCTTTTCTAACTCCTATGATATAAACTCGTTCGCGATGTTGTGGGACACCAAAATTCATGGCATTAACAATCTTGGGGTCATTAGCTATAATATATCCAACTTCGTCAAGTGTTTGTTTAATAACCTCAAATGTCCTGCCTTTATCATGAATCTTCAGCCCCTTCACATTCTCCAAAAAAATACCTTTTGGTTGTTTGCGTCGCAAAATCTCCGCGACATCAAAAAACAAAGTTCCTCTTGTTTCTTCAAATCCCCGTTTTTTACCAGCTAAAGAAAATGCTTGACAAGGGAAACCAGCACAAAGTATATCAAAATCATCAGGAATATAACCTTTAATTCGTTCTTTTGTTATGTCTCCAAATGGCACCTCACCGAAATTTTCATAATAAGTCTTTTGTGCTTGTTCATCCCATTCTGAAGAATAAACACATTCCCCTCCTAAATTTTGCATTGCTACGCGAAACCCGCCAATACCAGCAAATAAATCAATAAACTTAAATTTTGGATTTTCAGGTTTTGGAAATGGAAATTGCTGATCAAATAAAGAATATGAATATGGTGCCTGCGTCTCTTCAAAAATTCCATGAGTTAAAACGACGTGCCTGTGGGTAACAATTGACATGCGTTCATTAACTGGAAGATCTTCATACTTTGATAGTTGGTTTACGCATGTTTTTAATCTATCCCAATTTGAGATTAATTTATTTGTATCTTTCTTTCCCATATTTGATTAATAAACAATAAAAGCAAATTTCTTTTGCTATAAGATATGCAAAAATACATTATTTTACCCAAAACAAAACAACTATTTTTTATTTTTTACCAACAAAAAACATCTATCCCCATCTGTTTTGATAAGTTTTTTCTATCTTTGCCGCATTAATTTGTGAAAACAATGCTCAAAAACATTCTTCTCGTCTTCCTCGGCGGCGGCTTCGGCTGCACGGGGAGGTATTTGGTCTCACAACTTCTGTCAAAATACAAGGACGGCCTCAACGGTTTCCCCATTCACACAATGACCGCCAACTTCCTCGGCTGTTTCTGTATCGGGTTGATTATCGGATATTTGAGTAAAAACCCAAATAACACAATACAACTGCTGCTCGTCACAGGATTCTGCGGCGGCTTCACCACTTTCTCGACTTTCTCTTCTGAGGTGCTGAGGCTTTTTCAGGGAGGACAAACAGGAATGGCGGTGTTTTACATTGGAATCTCACTCGTGGTCTGCATCGCCGCAACGCTCATCGGCACGCTGATAATGAAGTAGTTCTATTTCACCGCTTCTCCAATCTCCTTGCCGAGGTTGTACAATTTCTCGATGTCTTCGGCTCTGATCGGGGCGCCTTTCACCTCGACGTTCTCGCCGATGACGTTCCATCTGCAGCTCTCGGCTGTCTCTTTCAACACCTTCAATCCGCCGCCGCTCCATGTCGCGCCGCCGAACAAACCATAAATTTTGTTCTGCGGTTTGAACTCGGCGAGTTCGTGAAGAAGAAGCGTCATGTTCGGGAAGATACTGCCGTAATGCGAGCAGGCACCGAGCACGACACCTTTGTATTTCCAGATGTCACTGATAATGAATGAGGTTTCTGTCTTTGAAACGTCATAAACCTTAATATCCTTGACGCCGGCTTCCGCCACGCCGCGGGCGATGATGTCGGCCATGCGACCCGTGTTGCCGTACATCGAGCCATAGACGATGACGGCGCCTTCCCTGCTGTCGTGCTTGCTCCATGCCACGTAACGGTCAAGGACCCAGGCGAGGTCCGTTCTCCAGATGAGACCGTGCGACGGCGCTATCATCTTGATATCCAGCGGACCGACTTTCTGAATCGCCTTCAATGCCGAGACAGCGACTTTGCCGACGATGTTGGCGTAGTAACGGCGCATGTCGTCTTCATAGAAATCAAGATTCGCCTCGTCGTCGAAGATGCAGCCGTTCAACGCGCCGAAGCCGCCGAAAGCGTCGTTGGAGAAAACAATTTTCGTCGTCTGTTCGTATGTCACCATCGACTCCGGCCAGTGACACATCGGGGTGGTGAAAAACTGGAACGTGTGTTTTCCGGTGTTCAGCGTCTCGCCGTCAGCGACGATTTTCTTGTTAGCTATCGGACCGTAATAATTCTCCAATGGCCCAAAAGTCCTGGCGTTGCCGATGACCGTCACTTCCGGCCACTCTCTGATGACGGCGCCGACGGAGCCGCTGTGGTCAGGCTCGTCGTGGTTCACCACAAGATAATCGACTTTGCGGTCGCCGATGATGTTCTTGATCTGGCAAAGATACTGCGCCATGAAGCCTGACTCGACAGGGTCGATGAGCGTAACCTTTTCGTCAACAATAAGATATGAGTTATATGAAACGCCATTCGGCAGTTCCATGTGGTTTTCAAAAAGTTCCGTGCGGCGGTCGTTGACACCGACATAAAAAATGTTTTCAGCTAAATTGATATTCATTTTGTTATTTTCTATTCTTTTCTGTCAAAGGCTTCTTTGCCATGCTTGCAAATCGGACAGATGAAGTCGTCAGGAAGCGGGTCGCCCTCATAGACATAACCGCAGATGCGACACACCCAGCAGCCTTTCTTAACCTCTTTTTTCGGCTTGATGTTTTTCTGATAATAGTCGTAAGTCACAGAATCATTATCATTAAACAATTGAGCATCAATAATATCCGCAATAAACATCGTATGAGTTCCAAGGTCAATGGTATTAACCACGTGACAAGCATAATATGCGTTGATGTATTTCGGAAGATACAAGACGTTGTTCACCGCACGGAGTTCCTCCTTGCAGTCGGCGAATTTATCAACGTTTCTTCCTGACTGAAAGCCAAAATGCCTGAACACCTCAAACGGAGTCTCGGTGGTCAGCACATTGACATTAAACACGCACGAGTCAAGAATGAGATCGTGCGTGTGGTTGTTTTTGTTCACGACAATCGAGAGACGAAGCGGGTTGTCCGTCACCTGCTGCACCGTGTTGATTATGCAGCCGTTGTCTTCATTGTCGTAGTTTGTCGTCAGGACATACAAACCATATCCAATTTTGAAAAGGGCTTTTGTGTCCATAATGCATTGATTTACTTATTCTTTTGAAAATTGATCTTTGCCTACGCCGCAAAGCGGGCAACTCCAGTCTTCAGGCAATTTCTCAAAAGGCGTCCCTGGTGCGATACCGTTGTCCGGATCGCCGATTTGCGGGTCATAAACATAACCGCAGACATCACATACGTACTTTTCCATAATTTTAAATTTTAAATGTTTTCAATTGTATCAACATCTTTCGATATAAAAATGTTCGCGTAATTAATCAATATTTTTGAATGCCTTCCAGAACTTTCATCATTGTTGATAACTTGTTAAAAAACATTACAATCGTATCGTAAAAAGTCGTACTTTTGCAGCCCGAATTTAATTTACATATTTAATAATAAAAAAATGAATTACGAAGAAAGAGATGGCAAACGTCAGCACGTTGCCAGAAAGAAGACTGCCGAAGTGAGAAGATTCAGTGATGAGAGATTAGAGCAGTTTGAAATGGAAAAATCTCGCCGTGAGGGCGATGATTTCGCAGATGACAGAAGGTCGGAGAGAAGATCTTCGGGAGAAAGACGCAGCTTCGGACGTCGCGATGACGACCGTGGTGAACGCAGAGGCTTTGGCCGTCGCGATGACGACCGTGGTGAACGCAGAGGCTTCGGACGTCGCGATGACGACCGCGGTGAACGCAGAGGCTTTGGACGTCGCGATGATGACCGTGGTGAACGCAGATCATTCGGACGTCGCGATGACGACCGCGGTGAACGCAGAGGCTTTGGCCGTCGCGATGACGACCGCAGCGAACGCAGAGGCTTCGGACGTCGCGATGACGACCGTGGTGAACGCAGAGGCTTCGGACGTCGCGATGATGACCGTGGTGAACGCAGAGGCTTCGGACGTCGCGATGATGACCGCCGTGGTGGCAGGTTTGACCGTGGCGAACGTCCGACAGGTGGTCGCAAAGGTTACAGAAGAGAGAAAGACCCGGAGTTCGACCGTCCGAAAGCGACAGGCGAAATCCGTCTCAACAAATACCTCGCCGACTCAGGCGTGTGCTCGCGTCGTGAGGCCGACGACCTCATCCTCGCCGGTGCAGTGTCGGTGAACGGTGAAGTCGTGACAGAACTCGGCACAAAGGTGAAAACAACTGACAAAGTCGTATATGGCGGCCAGACACTGAACCGTGAGAAACTGCGTTATGTGCTTCTCAACAAGCCGAAAGGAGTCATCACCACATCAGACGACCCGTATGAACGTCACACCGTGATGGAACTCGTCGAAGGCGCATGCGAGGAACGCATCTACCCCGTCGGACGTCTCGACCGTAACACCCTCGGCCTGCTGCTCCTCACCAACGACGGCGACCTCGCCAAGACTCTGACACATCCGAGCCATGAAGTGGAGAAACTCTACCACGTGGTGCTCGATAAGCCTTTGTCACAAGAGGATTTCGAGAAAATCCAGAACGGCATTGAGCTTGAAGACGGACCGATACAAGTTGACAAGATCGACTACGTCATCGATGACCCGACAATGCATGAGGTCGGAGTGCAGATCCATTCAGGCCGTAACCACATAGTGCGCCGCATATTCGAAAGTCTCGGCTATGAAATCATGAAACTCGACAGAGTCATGCTCGCAGGTCTTACAAAACACAACCTGCCGCGCGGCCAGTGGAGATTCCTCACAAGCGCCGAGATAAGCATGCTCAAACGCATACAATAAGTGTTGAGAGTGAAATGTTGAGAGTGAAGTCGTTAAAAAACTCCACTCTCAACTCTCAAAACTCCACACTCTTAAAAAACATATAACATGAAAAAACTGTTGCTGACATTTCTCCTCTCCGCTGCATTATCCGCTCACGCCGGCGTGACCGACACAATCAAGGTGATGCAGTATAACCTGCTCAACTACGG
>CALBNV010000003.1 GCA_937896895.1 uncultured Bacteroidales bacterium
AAAGTTTGTAAAGTAGAAAGTTTGTAAAGTAGAAAGTTTGTAAAGTAGAAAGTTTATAAAGTAGAAAGTTTATAAAGTTGGAAAGAAATAACATGAAAAAAACAGCGGTACTTGTCGTCCTGACGTTCATTGCCTTGGCGGCCGTTGGACAGACAAGACAGAACAACTTTGAGATTTCAAAAAGCCTCGACATATATAATAATGTGTTGAGGGTGCTTAACATGTATTACGTTGACGAGATCAACCCGTCGGAGCTGAACCAGAACGCCATCGACGCGATGCTCGAAGACCTCGACCCCTACACCGTCTTCATTCCAGAGGAGCACATCGAGGACGTGAAGCTCATGACCACCGGCGAATACGGCGGCATTGGCTCGACGATACAATACTTTGAAGGCAAGACGCAGATCGCCGACCCATACGAAGGATTCCCCGCACAGAAAGCCGGTCTCTTGCCAGGCGACGTGTTCCTCGAAATCAACGGAGTGGATGTCACCGGCAAGAAATCCGACGAGATCAGCGAGCTGCTGAAAGGCACGCCAGGCACCACCGTCACACTCAAGATGCAACGCTACGGCGAGACGGAACCCGTGGTTAAAGAAGTGAAACGCGAGAAGATAAAAATCGACAACATCCCTTATTCGACGGTCTTCGATAACGGCATAGGCTACGCGATACTCTCACAATTCACGAAAGACTGCGCGAAGGAACTCAAAGACGTGTTTCTCGACATGAAGAAAAACCACGAGTTGAAAGGCTTCATCATCGACCTGCGCGGCAACGGCGGCGGACTCCTCAACGAGGCCGTTGACATCGTGAACATGTTCGTGCCAAGAAACAAACTCGTCGTCTATACAAAAGGCAAAGTGCCGCAGCAGAACAGCAACTATTTCACACAGAATGAACCTGTTGACCTGGACATCCCGCTTGTCATCTTGGTCAACGGTAGCAGCGCGTCGGCATCGGAGATCCTCTCAGGTTCGATACAGGACTTCGACAGAGGCGTCATCGTGGGGCAGC
This sequence comes from uncultured Bacteroidales bacterium, assembly GCA_937896895.1. Classification (GTDB taxonomy): domain Bacteria; phylum Bacteroidota; class Bacteroidia; order Bacteroidales; family F082; genus Limimorpha. Next base: position 1,021 of record CALBNV010000003.1, read on the forward strand.
GCACATTCGGCAAGGGGTTGGTGCAGAATATTATGCCGATAAGCTACAACACGCAGATGAAAGTCACGGTGGCGCATTACTACATCCCGAGCAACCGTTGCATCCAGGAGATCGACTATGCGAAGAGACGTAAGGGCATCGCCAACGACACGCTGCCGAAGAGCGACACCCTCGGCCCTGTGTTCCACACCGCCAACGACCGCGTGGTGTATGAAGGCCACGGCATCACCCCCGATGTCAAGATCGAGCCGGAAATGATGTCAACAATCACAACACACCTCTTCGCCAAGAATCTGTTCTTCAAATATGCCAACAAATTCCGCAGCGAACACAAATCCATCAAGGGTCCACTTGAGTTCAAAATTAGTGATGAGGTGTATCAAGACTTTATGCAATTCGTTAAAGATGAAGGTTTTACATTTACCTCCGAGACGGAGAAAGCTATCGATGACATGAAAGAACTCGCGAAATTGGAGGGTTATCTCACCGAGATAGAACCTTATTTCAATGATGCGAAGACACGCATCGAGGCGGAGAAGGAGAAAGACCTCATCGACAACAGAGAGGAGATTGAAGACCTTCTGAGGGAGGAGATCGTCGCACGCTACTACTATCAGAAAGGACGCATTATCAGTGCGTTACAGAAAGACCCCGAACTTGAGCGTGGGTTCCAAGTGATTCTTAACGAGGAATACAAAGACATACTGAAATAAGAAACTGTCTCTTCATCACGATTTTCACGAACGACACGAATGGCTGGCGAAAGTTGTGCGCCAGCCAACTCCACTCTCCACTCTCCAAACTCCAAACTCAAACCGCCTCCCACTCGTCGATATTCTTCTTTTCGCTTGAAAAACCGACTCCTATCTTAAATAATTTCCTTGAATCCGCAGCGTAAGGCTCGGCGTAGCCTTTGTCTTCAATCTGCTTCAACGCTTCAGCCGCAGTGCCGTCGAGCTTAAATTCGAAGATATAGACGTAGTCGTCTGTCTCGACGATGATGTCGGCTCTACCTCTTGAGTTTTCTTTTTCAGTCAAAGTCGTGTAGCAGGATAACAGTCTGAATATCAGGTAAAAAGTGTAATGATAGTGGCTCTCGTAGCTCCACGCGCGTTCCTGGTAGTTGGCGTTGTAAGGTATCGAGGCGAAGAAGCCGG
>CALBNV010000004.1 GCA_937896895.1 uncultured Bacteroidales bacterium
TCTGATATGTATGTGCAAAAACATTTCAAAAATGTGTGTGGGTATAATAGTGAAATAGATTTACAAGTTTTGTCTGCTATCAAATCTAATAATAAAAAAACTAGAAACTATTTTCCTGGAACGGTAAGAGAGTTTGTAGATGGTTCAAGTCAAGTTAGTAATAAAATTTATGTTTTATTAGTAAATATGCAATTATTAAGTGGAACTTCAAAAATACTAAGCGACACTTACGATAACAGTGTAAATGGTTTTTACCAACCTTACGAAGCAATAAGAGCAACAAGACCTTTTGTTATTATAGATGAACCACACAAATTTTCGAGAGAGCAAAAAGCTTATAATAAGATTGTTGATGAAATGAAACCACAATGTGTTATAAGATTTGGTGCAACCTTCCCTGAAATATCGGTTGGTACAGGTAAAAACAAAATAACTAAGAAAGATTATTTAAATTTATTGTTCGATTTGAATTCTTACGAAGCTTTTAACCAAAATTTAATTAAAGGTGTTGCAAAAGAACACTTTGAATCACCTCAAAATAATGATGAAAAAGTTAGAAAATAGAAGATAAAAATTATATCTTTGCCGCGTTGTTCACTTTGAATTTTGGCTAACGGACTTCACGAAGTTCAGAGGGACGGCGCGAAAATGTAAAAAATAGAAGTCCCCTTTGTGTTAATATGAAAAAGTGTTGGTTTGTTGCAATGCTGTGTGCTGGCGTTTTCTTTGGATGCAGGTCTTTGGGAATATCAATGTTAGGTGTCAGGCAGCATTACGATGACTTGTCGAAAGAAGAGCAATCATTGGTTGTGTGGACACAACCGGAAGAATTCATGGGACATGTCGCAAACGACGGCAGAATCTATGCGATAACGGGCGGACAATTGCGTATGATGATTGAGGAGAGTCCCCGGGCTTTGCTCTACACTTGGGATCCAGTATGCAAGTCGGAAAAATGCGTATCATTAGGATACCTGCAAAGGCTTTGCAATGAACAATCCGTTGAATTGTACGTGGTTGCCGATTATTTCTTCGGCGCTTTCAGCCAAAACGCAGAACTAACAGACCATCCGCTGTTCGTGAAAAACTCCGAAGTATATGGCACCGACCGTTGCGAGCCATTGAGCAAAATGTTTCTCGTCGATTTGTTGGGGGAACATATTTACAATGAAAACGCAGAAACTATATGGTACCGCTACATGTATTTTGAGGACGGTAAGTTTGTCAAAACCATGAGAGAACCATCTATTGATATCCAATGAGTTATAAAAAATGTTAATAAAATTTCCATGGTTTTCAGAAAATATTTCAGCAAATTTGCATCTGACAGCGGAAGCCGAAAAGCTTATAGAGTAGGCGAAATAAGGTGAGATATGCGAATAATCAACAATATACTGTCTGTAATAATCCTGTTTTCGCTCACTTCGTGTTCGGTGATGTGGGATTTTGTGGTGCTGCCGTTTTCGGGCGCCGACAAGCAGACGAATGTGAAACTTGAAAAGTTTTATCCTGATTGCGAACATGTATCATATTCCATAGACACCGTTTATAACAACGACGTCATGCATGGAGAGGATTTTTGCATAAACATTTGGAAAAATGAGCATGGCGGCACACAATCGCCTATGCAAACTATTATGTTTGACAGCAACGGCGATTGTGTGGGAGCCTACGAGTTTTGCATGGGAAACGCACGATACCTGAATGTTTACAAAGACGTTCCTATATTTCGGGAAAACATGTACAACAAGGTGATTTCAGACAAGCTCAAATTGGCGAATTATATAAAAATCACAGATACTGTTGAGACTGTAAAGGAAAATCTATTGGAAACAAGCTCAAATTACGATTATAATGTCGTGGTAATTTGGACTAACTACCATGGATATTATATGAAACGCCATTTGCGTCAAGTAAATAGATATATCAACAAGAACAAGAAAGGGCTGAATTTCAGAATAATCTATATGCAGTTTTGTATATCAAAATAAGATCATGAAAAACTACTGTTATTCTGCATTTCCTTATGCGTAATGTCATGTTCGCATAAGCCGGACGTGGAGGTCATCGTCACCGCCAACACCAACCTGTGCCCGAACTGCTACTTTCAGTCTTTTTTGAGCTGCATCCTTATGCGGCTCGCCATGAGGTCGATGGCCACCTTGTTGAATCCGCCCGGGAGGATGATGTCGGCGAGGCGTTTTGTGGGTTCGATGAACTGCTGGTGCATCGGCTTGACGAACGTCTCGTAATGCCTCAGCACGTCGTTGACCGAGCGTCCGCGCTCCATGATGTCGCGGCGTATGATGCGCATCAGACGGTCGTCGCCGTCGGTGTCAACGAACATCTTTATGTCCAGCCGTCTGACCAATTCCGGGCAGGTGAAAATCAAAATCCCCTCGACGATGACGACCTCGGCGGGCTTCACCGAAATCGTCTCTTTCGAGCGCGCGCATGTGACATACGTGTAAATCGGCATCGGTATTGTCTCGCCGTTTTTCAGCATGTCGATGTGCTTCACCAAAAGGTCCCACTCGATGGCGTCGGGATGGTCGAAGTTAATCTCCTTCTTCGCCTCTGGCGGGAGACTGCCGTTGTCCCAATAATATGCGTCTTGCGAGATGACAGAGACGGAGTCCTCCGGGAGGGCTTCAATCAGTTTGTTTACGACCGTTGTCTTGCCGGAACCCGAACCGCCGGCGATACCGATTAGCAACATTTGGTTAAAAGTTAAAAGAGTAGAGAGTAGAGAGTAGAGAGTAGAGAGGATAACCTCTCTTAACTCTTCTCTCTCCTCTCTTAACCCAAAATTATATTCCTATAAAACTCATAAGGATACCAGCTGCGACGGCCGAGCCGATGACGCCGGCGACGTTAGGTGCCATGGCGTGCATCAAGAGGTGGTTCGACGGGTCGTATTTCTGGCCTTCGACTTCCGACACGCGGGCTGCGTCGGGCACTGCCGACACGCCGGCGTTGCCGATGAGCGGGTTGATCTTGTTGCCTTCCTTGCAGAAGAGGTTCATGAACTTGGCTCCGCAGACGCCTCCGAAGGTCGCCACCATGAATGAAGCGGCGCCGAGAACGAAGATAATCAACGAGTCTGTCGTCAGGAACACGTCAGCCTGCGTCGAGGCACCGACGGTGAGACCGAGAAGGATCGTCACGATGTCGATGAGCGGGTTGGCCGCGGTGTTGGCGAGACGTTTTGTCACGCCGCTCTCTTTCAGGAGGTTACCGAAGAACAACATGCCTAACAGCGGGAGTGCCGATGGGCTGATGAATGTCGTGAGGAGAAGACCGACGATAGGGAAGCAGACTTTCTCTGTCTTGCTTACGACGCGCGGGTCTTTCATCTTGATGAGACGTTCTTCCTTGGTGGTGAGCAGGCGCATGATAGGTGGCTGGATGACAGGCACCAAGGCCATGTACGAATACGCCGCTATCGCTATTGCGCCGAGGAGGTGCGGGGCCATCTTCGTCGAGATGAAGATGGCTGTCGGGCCGTCAGCGCCGCCGATGATGCCGATGGCTGCCGCCTCGTGCGGGTCGAAGCCGATCCAGCGTGCCGTGATGAATGTGATGAACACGCCGAGCTGTGCGGCGGCTCCGAGGATCATCAGACGCGGCTGCGAGATCAATGCCGAGAAGTCGGTCATCGCGCCGATGCCGAGGAAGATCAAAGGAGGATAGATGCCTTGACGGACACCGAAATAGAGGTAGTTCAGCACCGAGCCTGTCTGGTAGATGCCGGTCTGGATGTTCATGTTAAACACCTGTCCGATGAGGCCTTCGAAATATTTCGCCGTGTTCTCGGCTGTCGGGTCCATGCCCGCTGGCAGGAACGCCGCAAGCTGTTCGGGCGACATTTTGTGGAAATGCTCGATGGCTTGTGAGCAGTCCATCGTGCCTTGTCCGGCGAACAGTCCGACGAAGAACTTCTGCGCCTCGGTGAGGTCGAACTTCAGGTTGCCTTGCAGCTCGAGCTTCGAGAGTGCGGCCAAGGCTCCGTTGAGGTCGTAGTTGTATGAATCCTGGATGAACGGGATGTTACCCACTATGATGCCGACGCCGATAGGAATCAAGAGCATTGGTTCGAAATCGTATTTTACGGCTAAGAAGATGAACACGAAGGCGACCAATATCATGACGAGGTTGCCGCGTGTGCAGTTTCTGAATCCGGTGAAGTCCCAGAACGACGACATGCCATCGCTGATTGCTTGTCCGGCCGATGGATGTTCCGCCTGCGGGGCCGCCGAGAGCTCCGTCGTCGCATTTGCCGCCGAGCTGAACGCCGGTTCAGCCATCGCGCTGCTTGAGGTCATGATGCCGTGAAGCACGAGCAGCAAGGCCACCAATGCGAAGACGAGGAGGGCTTTCTTTTTGACGTTGAATTTCTTCATAAGGCTATCCAATTACAAATAACACGGCGCCCTGGATGATATTGTCGCCAACTCTTACTTTAACTTCCTTGATGGTGCCATCGACTTCCGCGAGGAAGTTGTTCTCCATCTTCATGGCTTCGTACATCATGAGTTTCTGTCCGCGTTTCACCGCATCGCCCACGTTGACGTAGATCTGCTGCACGGTGCCCGGAAGCGGTGCCACCGCCTTGAAGCCGTCGCCCGCCGGTGCAGCAGCCTGTGGAGCCGCCACCGCCGCCTCGACCTTGCCGGCCTTCGGCGCCGCCTGACGCTTCGGTGCCACGAAAGTGGTCTTCACCTCTTCCTCCTCACGTTGATATTTCACTTGATATTGAGTGCCGTTGACGACAACTTCAGCGTTCTCGCCCTCGCAGCTCTTCACTTCAACTGCATACTCTTTGCCATTGACTGTGAACTTGAATTTTTTCATATTTATCTCCTATTTAAACCGTTTAAACCGTAAATCTTTGAACTCCATGGAGAGTAACGACGCTCGACTCTCGTGATGGTCACTTCGTCTGCCTCCGTGTCGTGCACCTCCTGTGACAGTGACAGAGCCAGCCCGATGACGACAGCGAGGTCATCATCAACCTTCCAACCTGCTGCCGTCGAAGTCTTCGGCGTCTCACCACCCGCTTCCACCTTCTTTTTCTTGAAGTCTTTGTTGATGAGCTTCGAGAAGCCTGTAAAGATGAGGAAGAGGATGATTAACGCGGTGATCACGATGCAGAAGCCGCCGATGGTCACGACCAAGTCATGAGTCATAATCGGGTTCTTGGCAGACAGCATTACTAATGATAACATATTCATATTCAATCGTTTTTAATCAGATTACAATGGAATATTGCAATGTTTCTTGGCCGGGTTGGTGTCTTTCTTTGTCTCGAGTGCCTGCAAGGCTCTGATGACGCGGAAACGTGTGTTACGCGGCTCGATGACGTCGTCGATGTAACCGTATTTGGCTGCATCGTAAGGATTAGCGAACTTGTCGCGGTATTCCTGTTCTTTCTTGGCGACGTATTCGGCGCGTTCTTTCTCGTCGGCGATGGCTGCGATGCCCTTGCCTTCAAGGATCTCGACGGCGCCCGAAGGACCCATGACGGCAATCTCGGCTGTCGGCCATGCGTAGTTGATGTCGGCGCGGAGCTGCTTGCATCCCATGACGAGGTGCGAGCCGCCGTACGACTTCCTGATGGTGACTGTCACCTTAGGCACTGTGGCCTCGCCGTATGCGAACAGCATCTTCGCGCCGTGGGTGATGACGCCGCCGTATTCCTGCACTGTGCCCGGCAGGAAGCCCGGTACGTCAACCAACGTGACAATCGGGATGTTGAAGGCGTCGCAGAAACGGACGAAACGTGCGCCCTTGCGCGATGAGTTGATGTCGAGGACGCCGGCCAAGAACGCCGGATTGTTGGCGACGATGCCTACCGGCTTGCCGTCGAAACGCGCGAAACCGACGATGAGGTTCTTCGCGAAGTCCTTGTGTACTTCGAGGAACTCGCCGTTATCGACGATGGCGTGGATGACCTGCGACATGTCGTAAGGTTTGTTCGGGTTGTCGGGGATGAATTGGTTGAGGAAGTCTTCCTTTCTGTCGATCGGGTCGGTGCATTCGACCATCGGTGCTTCTTCGAGGTTGTTTGAAGGAAGGTAGCCGACGAGGTCGCGGATGAGCTGCAATCCTTCTTCTTCGGTGGCCGCCATGAACTGGCTGACACCTGACTTCTGGTTGTGCACGAGTGCGCCGCCGAGCTGGTCGGTGCTGACGTCCTCGCCTGTCACTGTCTTGACAACCTTCGGGCCGGTGAGGAACATGTAGCTGTTCTGCTCGGTCATGAGGATGAAGTCGGTCAGTGCCGGTGAATAGACCGCGCCGCCCGCGCATGGTCCGAAGATCGCGCTGATCTGCGGCACGACGCCCGACGCGTTGATGTTACGCTGGAAGATCTCGGCGAAACCCGCGAGTGAGCGTGAGCCTTCCTGGATACGTGCTCCGCCCGAGTCGTTGATGCCGATGATGGGTGCGCCGACCTTCATGGCCTGGTCCATCACCTTGCAGATCTTCTTCGACATGGTCTCCGAAAGGGAACCGCCGAGGACGGTGAAGTCCTGCGAATAAACATAGACGAGACGCCCGTTGATGGTGCCGTAGCCTGTCACGACGCCGTCACCGAGATACACCTGCTTGTCGAGACCGAAGTCCGTGGTGCGGTGGGTGAGGAACATGTCGAACTCCTCGAAGCTACCCTCGTCGAGCAGCATGGCGATGCGCTCGCGTGCGGTGAACTTGCCTTTTTCGTGTTGCGAGGCGATGCGTTTCTCACCGCCGCCCAAACGCGCCTGCGCACGCTTGTCTAACAACTCCTGAATTTTTTGTTCAATTAACATTTTATGATTTTTTTGATTATTATTAAAATTTAAGACCTTGAAGATAAAGCGTCTCCAAGGCTTAAATCGGTTGGTTTCTTATTTTTTCTTGTTTTCGCAAAGCTCCGTGAGGACTCCGAATGTTGACTTCGGGTGCAAGAAAGCGATGCTCAGGCCTTCCGCGCCGCCGCGTGGTGCCTCGTCGATGAGACGGATGCCGGCTTCCTTGGCCTCCGCAAGCTGATTCTCAAGGCCTTCCACTGCGAAGGCGATGTGATGCATTCCGCCCTTGCCGTTGTTCTTTTCGATGAATGCCGCAATCGTGCTCTCCGGCGATGTCGGCTCAAGAAGCTCGATCTTGGTCTGGCCGATCTTCAGGAACGCCGTCCTGACTTTCTGGTCGGCGACTTCTTCAATTGCGTAACATTTTGTTCCGAGAAGCGTCTCGAAAAAAGGTATTGACTCGTCAAGGCTCTTGACAGCAATGCCGATGTGTTCAATGTGTGTTGGATTCATTTCAGTAACGTTACAGTAAATAAATTAAATTCGAATTTGGCTGCAAAATTAAACAAAATTTACATTTGCCCGACATTAAATTTCAAAAGATTGAAATGTGTAATTTAGAATAATTCTATTGCTCTTTTTAAGTGAAAATGATATAATTTTGCAGCCGTTAATTTTTGAAAGATGGACGATAAGGCTCGTGAAAAAGAGATCTACAAGGTGACGATCATCGGCGGTTTCGCCAATGCTATTTTGGTGATTTTCAAGTTTGTAGCCGGAATACTCGCAAACAGTGCCGCCATGCTCGCCGATGCCGTCCATTCGCTATCCGACTTCATCACCGATGTGATTGTCTTGGTTTTCGTGAAGATAAGCAACCGTCCGAAAGACAAGAGCCACGACTACGGACACGGGAAGTTCGAGACCCTTGCAACGTTGATCATCGGTGTCGCACTGCTTTTCGTCGGCGTGATGATATTTTACAACGGCGCGGTTGCGATTTACGGCAGCGTGTGGTGCGGCGAGCAACTCGAAAGTCCGGGGATGCTCGCGTTATGGGCCGCCATCGCCTCGATATTGATAAAGGAGATTGTCTATCAATACACTGTACGGAAAGGCAGGAGGCTGAACTCGCAGGCCGTCGTCGCCAACGCTTGGCATCACCGCAGCGATGCGCTGTCGTCGGTGGGCACCGCACTCGGCATCGGCGGCGCGATCTTCCTCGGCGATAGATGGCGCATCCTCGACCCGATAGCGGCGGTCGTGGTGAGCGTGTTTATCTTGAGCGTAGCTACAAAACTCTTCGTCCGCAGTCTGAACGAACTTCTTGAGAAATCGCTCCCCGATGATGTTGAGAATGAGATAGTTGCAATAGTCGAATCGTTCGAGATGGTGAAGAACGTGCACGACATCCGCACCCGCGGGATAGGCAACAACATCGCCGTCGAGATGCACGTGCTGATGGACGGCAGCCTCACCTTAAAGGAAACGCACGACACCACCGAGGCCATCGAGGAGAAGCTACGCGAGAAGTTCGGCGAGAAGACACACATCGCCATCCACGTTGAACCGGCGGAGGAATAAGCGGCGTGACGCTGCACGGCTGTCATTTCTCAGAAACCTCGCACTGCCTGCAATACGCGAAGACATCGAAATATTTCTGAAGCGCTTTGCCGTCTGTATTGAATTGGTTATCATAGAGGAAATAATCCGGAATGACTTCCTTGAGGCGGCAGAACTCCTTAAGGGAATGCTTGCCTTTCTGTGCTTCGATTGTGAGATACACGAGTTCCAGCGCACGGTAAACGGCATTGGTGCACTGCTCCATGTTGCCCTTCTTTTTCCAACGTTCAGCTCTTGATATTTCGCTGCCGATATTGAGCATCTGCTCCGCCAACGTCATCTCCGCCCAGCGGCCTTCCGCAAGTTCTTTGTGCTGGAAATTCATCGTTCAACTTTTTTATTGACAATTTCAATGATTTTGTTTCTGATTTCCTGACGCTCGACATCACGGCTGCGGTTGTTGTCATGAGGCCTTATGTTTATCATTGAGTCAAACTCGATGAAGTCATCGCCGGTTTCATTAGGATAAAGGTTAAACCCCCACAAGTCTGACTGCCGCGAGCCAACCGACAGGAGATACTGTTCCATGTCGGAGTGCAGTTCTGCGCCAACACAAAGAATTACCTTGTTTATGTCAGCGACAGCTTTCACCATATCTCCGAAATAATTCGGGGCCATCGCCTTCAGTTCGTCATTGGTGATTTTGTTTTTAACAATTTTCATTTTCTGAAATTTGAGATGCAAAAGTAGTAAAAAAACAGGAGACAGCGTTGATTTTTGAGACAAGTTGTACGAAAAATGTCAAAGATTATCTCACAATAATTTTCCTTGTCGCCACGATGTTTTTTTCCCCGTCGATGAGATTAACGAAATAACTTCCCGAAGGATAGTTTGCGACAGGAATCCTCATTTTCTCACCATGAAACGGGAACGATTCGACGGTCTGTCCCAAGGAATTCACCAAACTTACAACTCCACTCTCAACTCTTAAAACTTCACTCTCAAAACTCAGCTCTAAAAACTCTTTTGCGGGGTTCGGGTAAATGTTGAGCTCCGGCATTTCGCCTGTGTTCTCGCTTGTCCCGTCCCACACGGTGAGGTCAACGGCGGCGAGGGTGTAGTCGCCGCTCATCACGTCGGCGACGGTGAACTGTCCGAGTTTCCAGTTGCCCTGGAAGGTGTAAGGTATCGAATGCCATGGCTTTGAGGCGTCTTCTCTGTAAAGCAGGAATGTCGAGTCGTTCTCGCTCTGAATCAACTCGTTGTCGTAGGTGGTGTTTTTCTGATACACGAACTTGCCTCTTATCTTCGCCTCTCCCCTATCATCCCTGAAGATGCTGATATATCGCTCGTTGGAATACCTCAGCCCCTCAACGGCGGCGTTGAGCGAGTGGTCGGGGCCGACCCAGTGATGTTCCACGCGCATGAATGTCGAGTCGCCGACCGACTCCACGTCCATCTCGAAATTCGCCGTGTTGAACTTGATGCTTCCGGTGTTCTTTATCACGAAATTGCGGTCGGAGCGCGCGTCGGCGTATTTGTCGTAATAGTCGCAGAAGACCGCAACCGGCTCGAAGTCAATGGTCTTGGTCGTATGTCCTGCCATGCCGTCCCAGCGGATCGTATCGGTGACGATGTTCCAGTCAGCGTCCATGAAGGCGAGTTCGAGGATGACGCCGTTTCCGATGTGGTCGGAGTGACGGTGCTTCTGGCTTGTGAAGACCTCGACGTCGAACCTGTCTCCATTCGGCGCGACGTTGAAGGAATCGACGAGATAATGCGGTGCGCCGCAGGTGAAGACCCAGCTGTCGAAGAAGCCTGTCATGTCGATGCCCGTGCATTCGGTGATGGCATCGCGCAGGTCTTCGGAACTCGCCGACCGCCATGCGAATTTGTTCAGGTAATATTGCATCGCCTCGTTGAAAAGCTCCACGCCGAGATAGTTTCTCAGAGTATGTACCACTGTCGCGCCCTTGTCATATACCGTTGTGCCGTAGGTGAGGTCCAACGGCATGTTGTTCAGCGGGATCCAGCCTTCGGAGTTATGGCAGCTCTTCGTGATGCTTTCAATCAGTGCGGTCATCGCGGCCTGATATTGCTCTTCGCCGTAGAGTGCGGCTTCGTAGTTCATACCTGCGAACTGCGCGAAGCCTTCATTGAGCCACATGTCGCCCGCCGTCTTGCATGTCACCATGTCGCCGAACCACGCGTGCGCCATCTCGTGCGCCACGTACATCTCTTCGTCGGTGTTTCCGGTGATGAGCGAGCTGGCGAACCCGATGTTGTCAACGTGCTCCATACATCCGACACTCGTGCTGACATAGCCGATTCTGTTTAAGGGATATGCGCCGAAGCAGCTCTCGAAATAAGCGGCTATCTCCTTGACGTTCACGAAGGTGCCGGGCACCTTGTTGAACTGCGACGGCTTCGCATACACGTTGACCGGTATGTCGCGCCCGATGCCGTGATACGTCTCTTCCCAGAGTTGGTAGTCGCCGACGGCGAACGAAATCAAATATGTCGGTATCTCCTGCGTCGTGACCCAACGGTCGGTCTTTGTCCCGTCGCCGTTGTCAACGCTGGCTTCGAGGATGCCGCCGCACGATGACGTCATAGAAGCGGGGATTGTCACATAAAGGTCGTATGTGGCTTTGTCAACGAAGTCATCGACGCACGGGAACCATGTCTTGCCGAGGTTGTGCGGCTGGCTTTCAAAGCCGACGCCCATGTTGCAGACGTAGTTGCCGCTCCACAGCACGCCGCCCCAGCCGTCGTTGAAGGTGGTCCCGTTGTATGAAATGGTGAACGACGCCGTCTGACCGGCATACATTTCAAAGCCGAGCAGTATCTTCAGGATGTCGCCGTCCTGCGAGAAACTGCTGACAATCAAATCGTTGGATGTGACATCGGTGACGGTCAGGCTTTTCATCTCGAGGTCAATCTCCGAGACTGCGTCCAAGGCGGTCAGCGTCACGGTGGTGACTGCGTCCAAGGTGTGGTTGGTGAAGTCCAAGTTGTTGATTCTTATCTCATAATGTGTGACATCGATGTTTTCGCCGATGCGGTTTTTCGCGTTTCCGGCAAGCATCGACAGGATGATGATAGCTGAAAGGATGATTTTCTTTGACATGATAGTTATTAACAGGATTTACAATATTTACATTATCAAAATTCAGGAACACACGGGAGCAAGTTCGTACACGACAATTCCCACTCGCAAGATGTGTTCGATTAAGTCTTTGTTTTTCAATGATTTGAAAATTGAAATATCAAATTGATACGGCAAAAGCAAGTCATCGACATCCAATGCTATTTTGTTCAAGTCGCTGTGTGTGAGTTTCTCGCCGAAAAGCGTTATATCGACATCAGAAAACGGCTTGTAATTGCCTTTGGCTCTTGAACCGTACAGCACAACTTTTTCAATGTTTTCATGTTTCTTGAATACGCTCTGAAGCAATTCAAATTCGGAGTCTTTTATTCCGTACATAATGCCGACATTTTTGTTTCAAAATCCTTGAACAACGGGAAGTAAACGTCAATTATTGTCTTATATATTTCTTCTGCCGTCTCGTCGTCGTAGTTATGCGAAGTCAGGTTTCTGTCTTTTATTGATTCCATCCATTTGGCATCTGACAACAGATTGAGTTCCAATGCGATACGTATTGCGTCGCGGGAGCCTATAATGTTGGTGTATCCTTGATATTCCTCAAAGTCCTTCATCACATTCCAAGCCAGCTCGTGAGTATATTCGAAACGCTGAATCAGTCCTTCTTTCAGCAGATTTTCGGTCTCGTCGTTGTAGTTGTGGTTTTTCATTATCTCGACGGCCTGCGACAACCTCGCCAGTGCTTTCTGATAATTGCTGAATCGTTGTTCCCAACGTATATCATTTTTTTTCATGGTAATATTATTTTCAGCTTGCAAAAATAATAAAATTTTCCAGCACAAACGCGCTGTATTTTCAGAAATTAAAAAAGCGCGAAGCAAACCACCGTCGCCTCGCGCCCTTTTTACTTTATAACTTTACAAACTTTATAACTTTATAACTTTACAAACTTTATAAACTTTATTAACTTTATAACTTTCCACTACTCTGCGTCTTCAACGCGGATCGGCTCCGGCATTGCCTTGCGGATGTCGAGTTCGTCGATGAGGTTGGTCGCGCCGGAGAGCTTGTCGATGATGAACAGCACGTAGCGGATGTCAACGTTGATTGTCCTCTGGAGCGTAGGCTCGAAGTTGACGTCGCCGCTCATTGCCTCCCAGTTGCCGTCGAAGGCGAGTCCGATGAGTTCGCCCTTGCCGTTCATGATAGGGCTGCCCGAGTTGCCGCCGGTGATGTCGTTGGTCGAGAGGAAGCATGTGATGAGCTCGCCGTTCTTGTCGGCGTACTGCCCGAAGTCTCTCTTCTCGATGAGTTCGATGAGTCGTTTCGGCGAGTCGAACTCGAAGTCGCCCGGGATGTATTTCTCGACGACGCCGTTGGCTGTGCAGACGTAGTCGTATGAGATGGCGTCGGCCGGCTGGTAGTCTTTCACCGAGCCGTAGCTCATTCTGAGTGTTGAGTTTGCATCCGGATAGAGGACCTTGTCAGGCTGTGTCTCCGCGTAGAACTCGCGAAGGCCTTTCACGAAGAGGTGGTTGTTCTCGCTGATGACCATGTTCGCCATTCTGTAGGCAGGGATGACGGAATAGATCTGTTCCATCATGCCATTCATAAGCTGGAACGCCGGGTCTTTCGCGAGTTTCTTCGCGTTTGGCTTCTCGATGAACGCCTTCATGCTCTCGGCGTTGCTGAACATTGAGTTGTCATAGACGTCGTTTGCGAGAGCGGCCCAGTCGCCTTTGTATTTCTTGAGGAGTTTCTGCATTGAGGTTGGGAGTTCTTCCGCTGCGAACTGTTTGCCGTAGATCTTGAGGACTTCGACGAGCATCTTCTTCTCGACGCGTGCGTCAAGGCCTGCGAACATCGCGTCGGCGTCAATGGCTTTCAGTGCCTCCGCTGCGGCCGCCTTGTCTTCTTTCTTGGATTCCTTGTCAGTCATGACTGTGGCATATTCAACAAATTCTGCTGCCATTGCCATCGGGTTGAGCTGGCTCACGAAGTTCGGGTAATATAACGTGCCGGAGAGTTCGTTGAGCTGGCCGTACATGGCTTCGAGAGTTCCGAGCACCTCGCCGTATTCGGCCTTGCGGTCATCGCTTGCGTTGACCCATGCCGTGAATTCGGCTTCGAGTTCGGCCTTGCGTTCGGCGACTTTGTTCTTGCGCAGCATCTTCATCTGGCCTTCGAAGTTCTTCCATGTGTTGGCGAGGCCGGCCTTGCTGTCGGCGTAGCTGATGTTGACGGCCTGGTCAACCATCATGTATTCATCCATGACATCGGTCTCGGCTTTGAAGACGTCGTGGACAATCGGGTAGAATGTGTCAACGTTGTAGTTGATGCCGTAAGATGTCATGTAACGTTCTGTCGAGCCCGGGAAGCCCCAGATCATCGTGAAGTCGTCCTGCTGCACTCCGTCGAGGCTGATCGGGAGGTGATGCTTCGGGGTGAGCGGTTTGTTGTCGGCCGAGAAAGCTGCCGGTTCGCCGTTGGCGTCGGCATAGACGCGGAACACGCTGAAGTCGCAGGTATGACGGGGCCACATCCAGTTGTCGGTATCGCCGCCGAACTTGCCTATCGACTGCGGTGCCGTCCCGACGAGGCGGACGTCGGTGTATGTCTTATAGACGAACATGTAGTATTCGTTGCCTTCGAAGAAGCCTTTCACGACGGGGTTGAGCTTGCCGTCTTCAGAGGCTGCCGCTTCGAGTTCCTTCGCCTTCGCGCTGATGGCCTTCTGGCGCGCCGCCCAGTCCATCGTGTCGTTGACGACGCCGAGGATCTGTTCTGTCACGTCTTCCATTCTGACGAGGAATGAGGCGCTTACGCCTTCAGCGGGAAGCTCCTCGCTGTAGTTTCTTGCCCAGAAGCCTTCGTTGAGGTAGTCGTGCTCCACCGTCGAGAGGGCCGCTATCGAGCTGTAGCCGCAGTGGTGGTTGGTGAAGAGGAGGCTGTTGTCGGAGACGATCTCGCCTGTGCAGAAGAAACCGCGTGGCTTGTCGCCGTTCGAGAGGCCGACGATGGCGTCTTTCAGGCTGCTGTTGTTGATGCTGTAAAGCTCTTCGGGGGTGAGCTGGAGACCCATTTTCTGCATGTCAACGTAGTTGAGGCGTTCCACAAACATCGGGAGCCACATGCCTTCGTCGGCACGGACGATGCCCATCATGGCAAAGATGAGGGCGAAAAACAATGATGCTTTTTTCATTTTGTATTGATATTTTTATTGTTGTTACGGATATGAAACCGCTACGCGGTTCTTATATCAATTACCATTTGATATTTTCCTATGGATATGGAACCGCTACGCGGTTCTCTCCTGATTACTTTTTACCTTTTTACCTTTTTACCTTTCTACCTTTTTACCTTTTTTACCTAACAACCTGTTCACCTAAAAGATACTCCATTCCCATCTCGTACCAGATGTCTTTCGGGATGCCGAGGCTGTTGACCTTGTCGAGGTCGGCCTGGAGTGCAGGTCTGATGACGCCGTCTTTGGCGATCCATTCCTTCACGAACTCGTAGCTGCCGTCGCCTTCGGCCTTGAGGATCTCGCCGCCGAGTTTCTCGACAGCCGCTTTCATCTTCGGGAAGTCGATGGCGTAGAGGCCGTCGGCGTTGCGTGTGAACGCGCCTTCTCTCTCAAGGAAGTTGAACGTCAGCATGTTGGCCTTGCCGTGTGCCGATGCCGCGCCAAAGCGCACCGAGCGGAAGATGCCCGCCATGAACGTGGTGTAGTTCTCTTCGAGTGTCGTGTTGGTGTATTCGCCCATCTCCGAGAGCTTCGTCACGAGGAACAGTCCGAGGACGTCGGCTTTTGCCTCTTCGATGGCTGAGTATTGTTCTTTAAGTGCGTGACGCACAGTGCCTTGTCCGTTGAGCGTGTTCTTGATGCCGAGGCCGTGTGCCACTTCGTGGAACATCACGTTGGCGAAGAAAGCGTCGAACTTGATGTTCGGGCGTGACGCCTCTGTCATAAGGACGTTTGAGATAGGCATGACGATCTGGTCGAACTTTGCCTGCATTGCGTTCTTTAGCTGGAGCTTGCGTGTGCCTTTCTGGAGCTGCACCTTCTCGTCGTTGGGCAGGTTGATGGCGATGGTCTTTGAGCCCATGTTGCAGTCGCCGCCGTAGAACACCACGTCATAGACGGCGAGGTCGGCGTCGGTGCCTGGTTTCTCTTTCTTGTATTCGGCAGGGACCGGCAGCTTGGTCTGAAGCTCTGGCAGCAGCGTCGCGTAACGTGCGAGCTTCGCGCTCCAGTCGAGATCCTTGATTAAAATGAACGACTCGTGCGCTGCCTTGTAGCCGTAAAGTGCATCGACGTAGTTCTCGATAGGCCCGACGACGAAATCGACGTTGTTATTGCGGACGTTCATCCATGCCATGTCCGACTCGAAGTAGTCGTCGGTGAGCAATGCCTGCGCCCTGAGTTTGAGATATTCGGCGAACTCCTTGTCGCCGGCGAGGTCGGAGGCCTTCATGAGGAGGCCGGCCGCCTTCTCGATCTGTTCCTTGTAAGCCTCATGGAACCACATGGTGTAGAGCTGTCCGTTCTCATCGCGGCGCACTAAGGTGTAGAGGCTGGTCTTGTCGGGGTTGTCCCACGCCTCGAACTCTTCCTTTGTCATGTCGGTCGGGTAGAAACCGGCGCCGGCGGGCATCTCGCCGTAGCCCGGGATGAAGCTGCGGAGACCGTCGAGCTGATCCCATGGGCCGTAGTTGATCTCCGCGAACTTGCGTGCGTTCGGGTCTTCTATCTTGCCCAGGAACTCGTCCTTGTCGCCGCCGAGGTTCTCGGTCCAGAAGATGTCGTCCATGATTTTACCGGCCTCGAAGAGGTAGCCGAGCATCTCTTTCTCGTTAGCCGAGAGATGGTCGATGTTGCTTGTCAGAGTCACCTTCGCATATTGGTTGGAGAGGGCTTCGTAGTTTTCAGTGCAGACCTGCTTCTCGCAGCAAGCCTCTTGTTTCGGTTCGTCGCCGCAGCTCACGAGCGCCGCTGAAATGGCTGTTGCCATGATTATGTGTCTTATTTTCATAGGATTATCTCTTATCTGTTAACAAAAAGTTTCTTTATGATAACATTCTCGCTTGCGTTGATCTTTACGAAATATTCGCCTTGAGGAAGTTCCGAGACGTTGATTTCATCGCCGTCCTCTACGCAAACAACACTGCGCCCAAGCATGTCGATGACCTCGATGTTTGTAATTTGGAGGTTGCTGTCATTCAGTATCTTAACGGTTTCATTGGCTGGATTCGGGAAAATATCGAAACTGTTTGCGACAGAATTTTCTTCAATCTCATCGATGTCGCATGTGTTGAAATCTGGGTCTATATAGATGACATTGTCGCCGTTGTGCATGCAGAGGAGGTCGAACACTTCGCCCTCGTCGCCCGGCTCATAGACGCCGACATTGAGGAAGCCGCGGCTGCTGCCCACGCCTTCGATCCAATATTCCGTCTCTTCCGGGAGCTGCATGAACGAGAACTCCCATTTCTTTCTCTCAACGCCGTTGTTGTCGATGATCGTTGTCACCGAAGTCACCTGCATCGGATGCTCGTCGTCGTCGTGGAAGAAGTCGCCTTCTTCGAGGTCATAGTCGTAGAGAAGCACTTCCTCTCCGTAAACGTCACGGTAGGCGAGCCACGGGCGGAAATAAACCTGATTGCCGTCAACTCTGTAGATGCCTTCCTCGACAGGGCCGTAAATCCCATCCCACCAGCTGACGATTTCGGTATATTCCATACCGTCAACCGTCACGGTAGCCCTTTCTTCAAACCCCATCTCGAACGTACCCTGAGGCAACGGCGGACTGAACGTGTATTCACCTCTCACATACCAGTAATTCTGTGAGTTGACACCAAGAGAAATTGCAAACATCGCAATCATCGTGACTGCGATTTTTCTGAAGTTTTGTAGATTTTTAAGCATATTCGTTATTTTTTGAATTAAACCGCAAAAATAATAAATAAAACGTAACAGGCGTATAACAATCAAAAAAATTCCTACTTTTGCGGCATGGCTGGAATTTATATTCATATCCCTTTCTGCAAGAGCAAATGTGCTTACTGCAACTTCTTCTCGGTCGTCAACGGGAAGCAACGTGCTGATTTTCTTGATGCTTTGAAAAAAGAAGCTGTCATCAGGAAGTCATATATCAATGAGGAGGTCGAGACGGTTTATTTCGGCGGCGGCACTCCTTCCCTTCTGAAACCTGATGAGATACAATCGGTTCTCGATGTTTTACATGAAAATTTTGACATTTCCAGAAATGCTGAAATCACGCTTGAGGCGAACCCCGACACCGTCTCGAAGGAGTTGTTGAAAGATTTTAACACCGTCGGGATAAACCGCTTGAGCGTCGGGATACAGAGTTTCCATGACGACGACCTTCAATATCTGAGCAGGAGACACGATTCGAAGCACGCGCTTCAGGTTTTGGATTGGGCCAACGAGACTGGTTTCCAGGAAGTCACGATGGACCTGATTTACGGCATCCCCACCTTGACGGAAGAGAAATGGGCGAGGAATCTCGACATTTTCTTTTCCAAAGGCATCAACCACCTCTCGGCATACGCGCTGACAATCGAGCCGAAGACCGCGCTCGGACAGCGTATCAGCAAGGGCGCCGCCGCGCCAGTTGACGAAGACACCACGATACGGCATTACGAGATGCTCGTGGAACGCGCTGAAAATGAAGGCTTTGAACATTACGAGATCTCCAACTTCGCGAAGCCGGGACATTACTCGCGGCATAACCGTTCGTATTGGACCGGCGTGAAATACCTCGGCCTCGGCCCGTCGGCGCACTCGTTCGACGGCACCTCAAGGCAATGGAACACCGCCAGCGTGACGGAATATTGCAAACTGATAAACGACTTCCATAACTCATTGAAGATGAACTGGTTCGAGAAGGAAGTCCTCACTTCCGACGACCGTTACAACGAATACGTGATGACTTCGTTGAGGACGCGCTGGGGCTGCGACACCGGGGTCATCAGCAGGAACTTCGGCGAGAAATACATGAGATATTTTGAGAAAAACATCGTCCCTTATCTAAGAGACGGCCGTCTTGTCAGGAAAGGAAGCTGTTACGCTTTGACCGAAAACGGAATGCTTTTCGCCGACGGCATCGCGGCGGAGCTGTTCGTGTGAGGCGAACGTCTGCCGAAATCGTGCGCCAGCCAACTCCACTCTCAAAAAGTGTTAAGAGTGGAGAGTTAAGAGTGGAGTTTTTTTGATGCGCCAGCCAACTCCACTCTCCACTCTTCAAACTTCACACTAAAAAAACTCCACTCTCCACTCTCAAAACTCCAAACTCAAACCACGCTCCACTCGTCGATGTTCTTCTTCTCGCTTGAAAACCCGACTCCGATTTTGAACAGTTTCCTGCTGTCAGCCGCGTAAGGCTCGGCATAGCCTTTGTCGTCAATCTGCTTCAACG
>CALBNV010000005.1 GCA_937896895.1 uncultured Bacteroidales bacterium
ATGTGAAATTGGAGATTGGATTAAGGTAAGGTACTTGCGTTCTGACCCGTCAAAAAATAGAAGTGTACATAATGAATAATATAGAATCTCAAGCATAGTCTTGTATCAATGACGAAGTTCTATAATGGTTGGTTAGGTCAATAAAAACGACCATCCGCCAAAAGTGGAGAGGGGAATAAATTCAAGACGGACGGGGGAAGTCAAACTCCACATATTCACGACAAAAACCACACCAATAAGAAAAAACAGAATATACATTATAGAATAAAAACTAACGAATGATGAGAGTATATTGGACAAATATTGAATATCAGCATGTGGATGTAGATGAAAACAACAACCACAATAAAGGAATGGTATATGTTTTCGTACAATCCAGAGATGCCATATCCGCCTTAAACAAAATTATTAAGTCTAATCAATTCAAAGACAAAAAAATCACGAAATGCGAGTTTATTTGCCCATATAACGTTGATATGGAGGAATGGGATGAGAGTGTTGAATTTGGATCTCCAGAAGAAACGACCAATCATTACAAAAAATTATATAAATTCGCAATGCAAAGTAGAAATCCAGTATTTGACTATTTTTGGGAATACAAGAAATAATTGATAAAGAATTAATAAAAAACAATAAAAAATGGTACAAAACATCAAAAAACTGACCATGCTGCTTTTCGTGGCAGCCACAATGTTCACATTTTCGTCCTGCAACAAGGACAACACCGAAGACACCCCCTCCGGCGGCGGTGGCAGCAGCTCCGCCAACTACCCCGAATCAATTTCCCAAACCCACTGGGAATGGGGTAGCCAAACTGGTTCGGAAGCCATAAATGGCTTTAATAATGTAATAATCCGATTTTCGCAAACGGGTAATCAGGCTAATGTCACCATGCACAAACTTGACCACTCGTACAATCTTTACCAAGGGACCTACACTTATTCTTCGGGAAATGGAACAATGGCGTTGGAGGATCGGGATTCGCATGAGCCTGCCTCTGCTACATTCTCCATCAACGGCAATACGTTGACATTAAAGATGAATGGTGCCTCCTACCCACTCGCCAAGCAGTAATCCCTTCAGAAAACCCTCACCTCCCCCAAGGGTGCCAGCCTCATACGCTGGCACCCTTTTCCCCCCATCAAAAATACAGAAAAATGATGCCTATATGAAGAAAAAAGTGTAACTTTGCAACGTCTTTCAAAGCAAGAGCAGAGGCCAAGTTTCACTTGGACTATGCCGAGCAAACAAGACGTCTTGAGTGAAACTCAAAATTTGAATTTAGGTGCGAAGCGGCTAAACTAGGCTCTCCGCCGAACACCTAAGAACAAAAAAATGAATTTTTAGAGCCTACCTGGAATCAAATAACCATTGAATGCTATGAAGACGGCTCGTTTAACTGGTCTTTTGCTGATTAGTTATATTCTTCTGGGATATTCTGGGCAGACAGTCGCCCAGAATATCCCCAACATGATTAAATTGGATAAAACCGGAGTTTATATCGACAAAACGGTAGTATCCATAAGAGGATGGCATGAGTATGTCTGGTACATGTACAAAACCTACGGTGCGGATTCCGAACAGTTCCACTCTGCAAAGTGCGACAGCGCAGTTTTCAGGAATCACTACAACCATGTTTTTTTGTACCCTTATACCCAAGGAATTGGAAAGATGGAGAAGTATGGTTTTTCGAGCGGCGACATAAATTTCATGAACGAAGAATATGACAAACACCCGATGGTCGGCCTGTCGTACGAGCAATGCGTGGCATTTTGCAACTGGCGGACGGAGATGTACAATAAAGTCCACAAGAAGAAACTTCAGTTCCGAATGCCGACATCCGAAGAATTGCGTAAAGCGTCAGGGTTGCGTCGAGTAAAGATGTCAGACAATGGAAATGGCGAGATTGCTTCAGATGCCACCGCGTCAGAACTTGGAACATTCAGATGCGTTGCAACAATATTATCGGAATAAGTATAACAAAGTCTATTTCAACATTGATTGAAGCAGACACCCGCTTGTCGGGTCGAGACCTCGACAAAATGCATTGAAATGGTCACACATTCAAATCAAGCAGATTATCAACCCCAATACGAAAAGAGTCCCATCCTCTCCTCCGTCACGGCAAACGTTCCCCATGTTTGCCGTTTTTTTTTCAAGGAGTCTTTTGTAGGCGCATCGCTCGCTGAGGATTCACTGGCTGCCACCATCCCCATTCACCAATCCACGAAAAAAAGTTTTTACTACAAGCACCTGGCAAACACTATTGTTAGAAAAATACTACAAAAATTTCAATTTCCGTGTTACTTTTTCGTTATTTTTGCAACTAATTATTATAGAGGGCGACCAAAGAGGAGCCAACTATCCGACAGGATGGCGACCAAAGAGGAGCCAATATTAAGCGACCAGCCGAGCCGCCCCCATAAAACAGAAAGGACTAATGATGGACTAAAGACTGACACAACCTGAATGAAAGTAGACGCGCGCCAACATACTGAATTCCTGAAGATGCTCCGCCACTGCGAGGGCACCTTGATAAAGGTATGCCTCTACTTCACCGACCGCAGCCGCGACGACTTCCGCGACCTCTACCAGGAGATTGCCCGCACCCTCTGGGAGGCTTGGCCCACCTTCCGCGGCGAAAGCGACCTCAACACATGGGTCACCCGCATCGCCCTCAATGTCGCAGGACAGGAAATCCGCAAGCGGAAACGGCTGCCACAGTTCGTGGAACTCGACGAAACTTTCTACGACACCCTCGCCGACGAAGCCACCGACCTACGCTACCACCGCCTCTACGACCTCATCGACCGCCTCGATGACGACGACGAACGGAAACTGCTCTTCCTCTACCTCGACCGCAAACGCCTCCGAGAAATCGCCGAGATAACAGGCACCACCGAAACCGCCGTGAAACAGAAACTCTACCGCATAAAACAAAAGTTAAACGCCCTCAAAACAGCAGAAGATGAATAATACAGACATCCCCACCAACACATTCACGCCTGCCCGACCGCAGGGAGCGGCCTTGAGCACCGCTGAAATAAATCAAATTAGCGAAAAATCACACATTGACGCATTCGAGGAAGACGATCTCTTCTCCGAACTCCAGTCCCTCTGGGACGAGCAGAGCCGCCGCGTTGAGAAGGTCCTTGCCGAGCACCCCGCCTCGCAACCCCGCGCCCTTAACTTCCGCCGTTACAAGCCCTGGCGGCGCCGTGTCATGGCCGAATGTCTCGCCCTCGCCGTCCTCAATGTCGCCGCCGGACTCTACACCCTTGCCTCTTTCCTCCCCGATCCCTACATCCTCATCCGCGTCACCGGCTATGTCCTTGCCTCCACCAACGCCCTCATGGTGTTCCACAGCCTCTACATCCTCCTCTCCTTCCTCCGCCACCATCCCGCCCGTGTCGCCACCTCCCGCATGTCGCGCTTCATCCGCCGCATGCACATGGACCCCCACTATGCGCCGCATCCGGACAGGCGCAGGCCGCGTGTAATCCACGTTGATTTCCGCAATGCCGTCGCCACGGCTTTCTCCTCCGCCCGACAGGTCGCCGCCGTCAGCGCTGCCGCCATGGTAGTCTTTGTCTTTGTCGCCTGCACCCCCGTGGGCGACGGACTCGCCATGTCGAAGTCCGACCGTGCCGACCGCGCCGCTGCTATCGTGAATGTTGACGAAATGGTTGCTCAGTTATGAAACGCTCTTGGCTTATCACTATCCTTTTCTGCCTGCTCCTCTTGGGGGGTGGCGGGGCTGTTCTGCTCCTGCCCCAGGTCGTCCCCTTCTCCCAGTGCAGCGACGTGTACAAGCGTTATGCAAAGATGGATGGTGTTGATGCCACGTTTATAAAAGACTA
>CALBNV010000006.1 GCA_937896895.1 uncultured Bacteroidales bacterium
CTCAACCCTTTTAATTTAAGTGTTGAGAGTTTAGAGTTGAGAGTGAAATTATGGGCAACTCCACTCTCAACCCTTTTAATTTAAGTGTTGAGAGTTTAGAGTTGAGAGTGAAATTATGGGCAACTCCACTCTCAACCCTTTTAATTTAAGTGTTGAGAGTTTAGAGTTGAGAGTGAAATTATGGGTAACTCCACTCTCAACTCTAAAAACTTCACTCTGTTATTGGATTTTGTCAATCTCGGCGCAAAGGGCTGCGAAGATGTCTTGAATCTGGCCTACTCCGTTGATACCCTTGAGGTTGCCTTGTTTTTCGTAATAGGCGAGGACTGGTTTTGTCTTCTCGTCGTATTCCACGAAGCGGTGCTTGATCGAGTCGATGTTGTCGTCGGCGCGTCCGCTTGTCTTGCCGCGTTCGATCATGCGGTTGATGAGGATTTCCTCCGGCACTTCAAGGCTGAGCACCATGTTGATTTTCAATGAGAACTCTTTCATGATGCCGTCGAGCATCTCGGCCTGGCGCACTGTGCGCGGGAAGCCGTCGAACAGGAAGCCTGCCGATTTCTGGTTGGCCTCGACCCTGTCTCTGATGATGGAGACGACGATCTCGTCGCTCACGAGGCCGCCTTTGCTGATGATGTCCTTCACCTTCTTGCCGGTTTCCGTCCCGGCTGCCATCTCCTCGCGCAGAATGTCGCCCGTCGAGAGGTAAGTGAGATTGTATTTTTCCTTAAGTTGCTGTGACTGAGTGCCTTTGCCCGCACCTGGAGGGCCGAAGAGAATTATGTTTAACATGATATTAAGATTTTGTTATTCGACAATTTTGTAAATTTCCTTCAGATTGCGTCCGTACTCGTTGTAGTCGAGGCCGTAGCCGACGATGAACTCGTTGCCGATGTTCAGGCCGACGTAATCCACTTTATAGTTGTATTTGAACGCGTTGGGTTTGAAGAGCATTGCCGCGATGCTGATACTGTTGGCACCGGCGGCTTCGAGGTCCCTGCGGAACTCGCTTATCGTGAAGCCTGAGTCGATGATGTCTTCGACAATCACCACATCCCTGCCTTTTATGTCCTCGGCATCCGCGCCGATCATCACATTCGCGTTGTTCGTGCACTGCGTCCCCGAATAGGATTTGTATTTCACGAACGAGATCTCACAAGGGATGTCGATGTGTTTGAACAGTTCGCCGGCGAACATGAACGCGCCGTTGAGCATCACGAGAAACAAAGTTTTCTTGCCTTCCATGTCGCGCATGATTTCTTCTGCGACCCTGCGTATCTCGCATTCGATTTTCTCTTGCGTAATATAAGGCGCAAATTCTTTGTCAAGAACTTTTACAATATTCATAATCAAATGGTTATAATCCTTGTTTCTAAAATTAAAACAAACGCAAAAATAATGTTTTTTCACTTGATTTTTGTGTATTTTTGCAAAAATTTTGAAAAATATGAATCCGATAGTAAGTGTGATAATGGGAAGCACGTCCGACCTTCCGGTTTTGGAGAAGGGTCTCGCTTTCCTCGACGAGATGGGAATCCCGTTCGAAATGAATGCCTTGAGTGCGCACCGCACTCCGGAACTTGTGGAAGAGTTCGCCCGTAACGCGCAGTCACGCGGCGTGAAAGTCATCATCGCGGCGGCTGGCATGGCCGCGCATCTTCCCGGCGTTATTGCGGCGATGACACCGCTGCCGGTCATCGGGATACCGGTGAAATCGGGCATGGAGATGGACGCGCTGTTTTCAATTGTGCAGATGCCTCCGGGAATACCTGTCGCGACAGTCGGCATCAACGCCTCGTTGAACGCGGCGATACTCGCGGCGCAGATCCTCGCTGTCGGCGATCCCGAAATGATGAAGAAAATCGTTGATTATAAGGAAGGTCTGAAAGGCAAGATCGCCAAAGCCAACGCCGAGCTGAAAGACATTCACTATAAGTTCAAGACAAATTGATATGCAGTGTTGAGAGTTAAGAGTTGAGAGTGGAGTTTGCAGTGACTTTGCTCTCGACTCTGAAGATGTCACACTTTTATGACATGAACGATATAAGAGAGGAAAGGAATCGTCTCCTGAACAGTTTCATCATCCCCGTGGCGTTTGTCGTCGTGATGTGGGCGGTGAAGGCTGTCGAGGAGATGTTTGGATTGGATTTCTCTTTTCTTGGCATACAGCCGCTTAAGGCAGAAGGGATTCCGGGGATTTTCCTTTTCCATTTCATTCACGGAAGCTGGGAGCATCTTCTTGCCAATACGTTGCCAATCATAGTGTTAGGTGCGATGTTATATTATTTTTACAGAACCATCGCAACAAAAGTGTGGTTGGTCTTGATGTTTTCGACCGGACTTTTCACGTGGTGTATCGCCGGCGGCGGCTGCCATGTGGGCGCATCGGCACTCATCTACGGCATGGCTTTCTTCCTGATGGTCAGCGGGTTCATCAGACGAAACAAGAGCCTTATCGTGGTCTCGTTTCTCGTTACTCTGCTTTACGGTAGCCTCGTCTGGGGTCTTTTCCCGAAATACGCCGTCGAAAACAACATCTCGTGGGAGGGGCATTTCGCCGGTTTCCTGTTTGGAATCGTTTTGGCGGTTTATTACCGTAAGGAAGGCCCGTCGGACGACAACGAAAAAAACGACCACGATGATGACTCCGACGATGATTCCGATGACGGCGAGAAGCCGTACTGGGACGTGCCGGAGCCGCCGAAGGAGGAGCTGACGGTGCCGCGGTATCCGAGAGGGTGGAGGAGAGGATGAGGTTTGGGATGAATTTATTTGTGCAGACTCACTCAAACTCCGCATATTCCTTTAACTTCGGCTCAATGTCATCTCCGACTATTCCCGTGAGTTGCTCCCACGATGTTATCAGTCCTTTCTGCTCGCGATAGTTCACAATCTTTTTCACGTCTTCGTATTCCAAATACGGGTGCCTGTTTAAAACTTTGAATGAATTATAATTGATTCTCAATTTGTTAGGCTCGAAGATGCTGTCAATCGTTACGTAGCTTTCAATGTTTCCGAATCGTGTGGTGTCCATGCCATAGACTTCAAGAAGCTGCTCTGTTTTGATGTATCCGCCGAGTTTGTCACGGTATTCCACAATGCGCCTCGCGAATGACGAACCGATGCCGGGCAGTTCCTTCAACAACGCGGTGTCGGCTGTGTTGATGTCAATAATCGGAATAGTCTTTTCTTTAAAAGATTGATAATGAATGCTATCTTTGGGTTTTGGCTCTTTGAAAACTCTGCTTTTGCTTTTCTGCGTACTCTGGCTTGGGCCGTTTTTCCTTTTTTTATAAGAAGCTTTGCGTTCAGCTTTTTTTATTGAATCAAGTGTCAATAATGAGTCGATTTGGCTTTGCTGTGCTCCGATTATTGAATCGAGATTATGGAAATATGCCGTTCTCTTCGGTGGAATTTTTATCAATAAATATTTGGTTGTCAATAATATGACAACGATGGTGAGTATCGTGATGATGGCGATGCGCTCACTCTTGCTGAAAGTCAGGAAACGCTCAAAGTCGTCTTTCATAAAATGGTTTCATAACGGTTTTGAAAGTCGGAAGCCATGGTCATGACTTCCGACTTGGGTTACATCAAAAACTGGCTGACCATGATGACGGCGATTGCCGCTGGAGCCAAGTATTTGATTATGTAATAGAAAATTTTTCTCAATCGCATGTTTATGGTTCCGCCGTTGGTGAACTCGTCTTCGAAGTCTTGTCTTTTCACTTTCCAGCCTAAGAATAACACTGTGAAAAGTCCGCCGAGTGTCATTAACACCATTGAGGTTATTTTGTCCAGGCCGTCGAAGACGGTGAATCCAAAGATGGTGAGGCCGCTGCCGTCGTGCAGGCTCATGGTTGCTAATATACTGATAATGAATGCTCCGATAGAACTATATATTGTCGCTTTCCGTCGCGACAAGTTAAGTTCTTCGGTCATATATGATACCACGACCTCAAGCAGCGACAGCGCCGAGGTCCACGCCGCGATGACAAGGAGAATGAAGAAAATAAGGCAGAAGAAGTAGCCGCCTTTCATCTGGTTGAACAGCATCGGAAGTGTGTTGAACGCCAGCGACGGGCCGGCTTCGGGCTGTATGCCGAACGAGAACGCCGCCGGGAAGATGATGATGCCGGCGAGGATGGCGATGAAGGTGTCAGACAGCCCCACCATCAGCGAGGTGGTGACAATGTTGTCTTTCCTCGATACATACGAACCGTATGTTATCAGCGCACCCATGCCGAGGCTCATCGAGAAGAACGCTTGTCCAAGTGCGCTAATCAGCACTTTACTGTCGATTTTCGAGAAGTCGGGCTTGAACAAGAATTTTGCTCCTTCAGAAGCCCCAGGCAACATCAACGATTTGACACACAATACTATAAGAATGATTACAAGAACAGGCATCAGTATTTTCGAGTATTTCTCTATGCCTTTTGAAATGCCTTTGGCGATGACAAAGGCTGAGATGAAGATGAACACAGCCTGCCACAGCAAAGGTCTGACAGTCAGGTTTATAGAATCGTTAAATCCTTGTTCTATGGTCGCGAGGTCTTTCCCGTGATAATAATTTATCACTGACTTATAAACCGACTCGAGTGTCCAACCCGCCACCGTGGTGTAGAATGCGAGGATGAGGAATCCGCACAGCACGCCCATGTAACCTATTAACGGCCAGCCTTTTGCGTCAGGAGCCAGGGCTTTGAACGCACCGACAGGATTTTTCTGCGACCGTCTTCCGATAACGAACTCGCCGACCATCATCGGGATGCCGAGTGCCAGCACTATCCCGAGATACACAATCAGAAATGCTCCGCCGCCGTTTTCGCCCGCAACGCAAGGAAATCTGTAAATGTTACCTAATCCGACTGCCGAACCTGCCGCCGCCGCTATAATCCCAATCTTGGAGCCAAAATGCTCTCTTTTCTTTTTTTCTGTCATTTTTTTTTACTGATATGGAACTGCTACTTTACTCTTTACTCTTTACTCCTTACTCCTTACTCTTTACTCTCTAATCCCCCTTCGGGCCGTATGCCAGGTCGCCGGCATCGCCCAATCCCGGCACAATGTACGACTTTGCGGTCAGCTCGTCGTCGATGTTGACTGTCCAGAGCGTGGCGTCAATGCCATTGAGGTTTTCTTTCACGAATTCTACACCTTCTTTGCTTGCAATGGCGCTGGCGAGGTGAATGGCCTTTGGATGAATCTCTCCGTTCTCCAGAAGTCTGTTGAGACAAAGAATCAGCGATGAGCCGGTGGCAAGCATGGGGTCGATGAGGATCAACACTTTATCATCGAGTGCCGCTGATGCGCAATACTCGACCATTATGTCGAAGTCATCGCCTTTTTGGTATTTCCTGTACGCGGCGATGAATGCGTTGTCGGCCCTGTCAAAGACATCTAAAAAACCATGGTGCATCGGGATGCCAGCCCTTAATATTGTTGCCAACACGACATCATCGCAAGGTGTCATCATCTCCTTGATGCCAAGTGGTGTCGTTATGTTAATTGGCTTATAATCAAGTGTTTTGCTAATCTCGTAAGCAATCATCTCACCGATTCGCTCAAGATTCCTGCGGAAACGCATCCTGTCGTTCTGCACGTCAACATTTCTGATTTCTGAAATGAAATTGTTCAAGATGCTGTTTGTTGTGCCTAATTCATTGATTTTTAACATATTATTTGTTTTTGAATATTTTCAAAGCTAATTTAATAATCCCTCTTGCTCTGTTGAAACGTAGTCCGGGATAGCTGACCTCATGCCCCCCAAACCCCTTGTAGAACCGGGCAAGTCCGTCGTTGTCTGAACCCTCGAAATCGAAGGTGATGCCAGTCCCACTGTATTCTTTTATCGTTTCGTCAATGAGGAATGACAGTGCATGAAACTCTTTGTTCAACTCATCGGCACCAGAGAAAAGAAACACTATTCTGTTGTGACTTGTCATGAAAATTGCACCGGCAACAAGTTGATTGTCAGTATTTTTAGCTCCTTTGATGAAGCAATGACCTCGTTTTAACGCTTCTGCCACAAGACGTAGGAATCTCTCATATTCGTCATCGCCCCAATGTTTCACCTCCTTGCCTCTGTTATTTCGGAAGAGTCTGACGATTTCAGCGGAAGCGACATCATCTGTTATTGTTATGCCCGCTGACCTTGCTTTTGCAATGTCGCGTTTTGTGTTACTGCTGTAGTTATTTTTTAAATTACTGTAGTCGGACGATAAGTCTATTTCTATATTTCTATGATTATCAATGTTTTTATAATCTACTGAAAGCGTATTTTCGGAATTCAGCTTTATCTCTGCAAACTTGAACTTTTGGGGTATTGCATTGATGAAACGACAGATTCTCTCAGCCGAGATGGTCTTTTTTGAGAACACTCCGAGTTGTTGGACAAAGAATGGCTGAAACAGATAGCTGACGCCGAACTTTCTGTTTCCGGTCAAAGGCATGACACTCACATAATCATCTTCGACCAAGGCCTCCCAACAAGGATGCACGATGTCGAGATACCACGATAGGGCATAGACGTTGCCGTTGGGTGATTGCTCGATGCAGTCGTCCCAGTGTTGCTTATCTATTTGATTATGTGTTGTATACGTTATCATTCTTTGTCAAGTGCGAAGTTAAGAATTTCACGGTACATAGCGTCCCAGCCGGTCCAGCGTTTTTCGCCGCTGAGCGTCTCGTTGTGCCAGAGCAGGATGAAAGTGCCGTTTACGTTTTTCACCTCAGTGATGAGATTCTTCACTTTCTCCAGCGACTCTTCCACGTTGAGGTTGAGGTAGTCGCGCAGCGTGCCGTCCATGACGGCAAACGGATGGATGTTCAGTTTTGTGATGGTGTCTTGTGTCAGGTCGAAGAACTTGAAAGTGCTGGCGATACCTGCCCTGAATCCTGCTTGTGAAGCGTAACCCATTGTGTAGTCGTCAGTTATGTCAAGACTGATAAGTTTTTGGTAGCTCGAAGGAAGGTTGAGCCTCAAGAAATGCTGCCGGCTCTTTGTAATCCAGCTGTTCAGCACCTTTGAAAGGTCTGTAATCTCATCTCTCATTTTGTTCGTGTTGAGATACGAGGCGAACGAAGGATGAATGCCGACATCGGCATAGTCGCCAAGTCTTTTTATAAGATTCTGAAAATCAACGTTTCTGAGGGAAATGTTCTTGTCGTTCAAGTCGTAACCGCCGCAGAGGATGAAATAGACAGGATGCAAATCAAGTTCTTTCTGTAATTGAATTTGGTAGTCGAAGGTGTCAAACGGGTCTTTCCTTTTTCCCGTAAGCACCTGCCATCTGGTCTTAATCTCCTCAAAATCAAGGTTGAATAAGTCTCTGAAAAAGGCGGCTGAAATTCTGAACAGGCCTTTGTTCTTGTACGCCCACGCCGCATCGACATCGTATGTCGGGATGAACGTGAATGTTTTCTTTTTGAAAACCAACTCGGGGAATGCTTCCTTGAGCTTTTCACCAATCTCTTTCGCCCAGATGTTTACCAATGGGCGTTCTAACATATTCATTTTGAATAATATAGAATCCTTTGCCTGAAATCTGTTGTATTTGTCGCACACATGCGGAAGGTATTCTTCGTATCTTGAAACCAAGAAAAACGACGCCGCAAACGGGTCAAACGGGAACATCGACTTGTCGCTGTAAACGGGGAAGATGGCCTTTGTGTCTTTGAAGTCGATGATTTTCAAGTCGTTATCTTGAATGTCGTGGATGTTGCGTTCGAAAAGAAGTCTCGACGCTTTTTGGAACAACTCGTCGTTTATCTTGTTGCTGCCATAGCTAAACTTCGGTCCGTCGTACGCGGCGAATGCCTCGCTGTCGGTCGTGATTTTATATTCAACACAAATTAAGTCCTTGAAAATCAATTCAAAGATATAAAACAATCTGTTGGATATTTTAGGTACAAGTATTAACAATTCCATGGCGCAAAGATAATTAAAAATAACAACATCTCAATCAAAGACGAATTTTTTGTTCCACTCTGATGTCATCGGATGAGGCTCCAACCATGATTGTGAAATCGCCCGATTCCAATTTCCACTCAAGGTCGTTGTTTAATGTTGAGAAATCACGGGGCTTCAGCGAGAATGTAACTGTCTTTGTCTCACCGCGTTGTATGAAAACGCGCTTGAAGTTTTTCAGCAGTTTCTCAGGTGGTGCGCTCGACGCGAACTCATCGCGTATGTACAATTGGACAACCTCGTCGCCCTCACGGTCTCCGGTGTTTGTCACATCAACGCTCACTGATACATTGTAGTCGGGGCTGATGTTGATATTCATGTTGTTGTAGTCAAAATTTGTGTAACTCAACCCGTAGCCGAACGGGAACAACGGCGAGCTTTGACAGTCGATATAATCTCGCTGTTTTGGCTGCGAGTAAAACACCGGGACTTGTCCCACCGAACGCGGCTGCGACATGGGGAGCCGTCCCGCCGGATTATAGTCGCCGAAGATAACGTCAGCTATGGCGTTTCCGCCTTCCTGCCCCGGATAAAACGCTGTCATCACGGCATTGCCATTCGCGACAGCAGTGTTTTTCAGCAACGGACGTCCTTCGATGAACACGATGACAAGCGGCTTGCCCGTGGCGGCGACGACTTCGATGAGATTGTCTTGAACCCCTGACAATGAGATGGTTGCGCGGTCGTAGCCTTCTCCGCAGTCCATGTCGGCGACGTGGCCGTCAAGAATCACAGTGTCAGTTGACCTGTATGATGTCTTGAAATTGCGGGCTGACGAGCCGCCAACAACGAGGACGACGGCATCGGCGTTATTTGCCGCCTTCAACGCCGCGTCAAAGTCGGCGTCGCTGGTGTCGCGCACCGAACATCCTTTGACGTAAGTGACTGTCGTAGTTGGAGATACGTGACTGCGGACACCTTCCAACACGGTGATGATGTCGTCGGGGTTCTGCGGCGCCGTATAGTCGCCGAGCTGGTTGTATGTGTTGTCGGCGTTCGGTCCGATGACAGCGACGTTTTTAATGTCTTTGGAAAGTGGCAGAATGCCGTCGTTTTTCAAAAGCACGATGCCTTCGCGAGCGACCTGCAACGGGAGGCTTTTGACATTCTTATCTGTTTGATTTTCAACCAAAATTGGAAGATATGGGTTGTCAAACAATCCGATTTCAAACTTGAATCTCAACACTCTGCGTACCGCGTCATCAAGTGTCTCCATTGTCACAAGACCTTGATTGACAGCATCTTCAAGAAATGCGCCGTAGTTTGACGCGCCGAGGTCGATGTCAACACCGGCGTTGATGGCTTGCGCCGTGGCGACGAGTTGATTTTCGGCGGTGCGGTGTGTGCTGTGAAGCGCCCAGATGCTGCCGAGGTCTGAAAACACCACGCCGTCAAAGCCCCACCGCTCCCTGAGGATGTCTTTCAGCAGCCAAGTGTTTGAACTGCAAGGTATTCCGTCGATTGTATTGTACGATGTCATTATGCTTTTCGCGCCGTTTTTCACTGCTGTCTCAAAATTCAGGTTCAGTTCCGACAGTATCTCGCGTTTTCCGGCCGAAGTCCCCGAACCGTGATGACCTCCTTCCGAAACGCCAAAAGAGGAGAAATGTTTCAATGTTGACGCGAGGTGATTCTGCATCCCTTTCATTATGGCCGTGCCCAAAGTTCCCGAAAGATACGGGTCTTCTCCGAGACTCTCTTCCACCCGCGACCAACGCGGGTCACGCGTGATGTCAATGACAGGTCCGTATGCGAACTTCGCGCCGCGTGATGCTGCCGAGGCTCCGACCGCGTCACCGACCGCGTAAAGCAAATCCTCGTCCCACGTCGCCGCCTGACACAGCCCCGACGGATATACATCCGCCCCGACCGCCATGTGGCCATGCACGCACTCCTCAGCGAAATATATAGGAATGCCAAGACGCGAATGCTCCATGACATAACGCTGCATCTCATTGAAAATCAAAATAGACTGTCGCTCATCAAGTCCGGTCTCGATTGTCTTCTGCGACCATGGATCAGCCCGGAGAACGCCGTAAAAACCGCCACATTGCAAAGTGTCACACATCTTCAGAAACGACTCGTTGAGCGTCAACGTGCCATCATCAATTTTATCGTAAAAATTGAAACCAATTGGGCAACAAAGCTGCCCAACTTTCTCATTCACAGTCATCTGACCCAATAAAACGTCAATCTTTGCGTCAATGTCATCCTCTTTTTGCGATGAACATGCCGACAATATCAATGCGGAAATTATCAATAAAACCTTCTTCATTTTCCTGAATAATTTTGCACAAAAATATCAATAAATTTCTTTCAGTTATGTTAATTTTTTATTACATGAAAAATATTTATTTGTTTTTGAAAATTGAAAATTTGTCTTGATAATCAGTGTTCTATATGAATAATGTAAAAATTTATTTGCAAATTTTTGGGTGATATATAAGAATGTGTGTGAAATTCCGATTTTTGACTTATGCTTTTTTACGCCATTTCAGATGGAAATGAAATCTGATACGTGATTTTTCATTAATAAGAGGTTGCAAGTCGTTATTTTTATTACTTTTGCCGATTATTTAATATAAAAATGAAGAAGATATTACAATTATCCATGATATTGTTCGCATCGTTGATGTCGTGCGCACAAGTGGTTGAAAAGACTTATTTAATTGAAAAACAAGATGTTAAGTCGATTGATGGCTATTCTCAAATTGAGCTGAATGGCTGTATGCAGTCGGCTCTCGCCGGTCAGCCGTCGTTGCCGTGGCAATCGGTGACACTGCTGCTTCCGGAAGGTGCAAAAGCCGGGTCAATAGAAATTGAAATGTCTGATTTTCAAGAACTTGAAGGTGAGTTTGAGCTTTATCCGTATCAGCCGTCAAGGACGTATGGTGACGTGGAACGTAAGACATTTTACAAAGATGAAGCGGTTTATTCTTCGAAAGATGTTTATCCTGTTGAAAATCACGGAGTTCTGACAACTCAATATGTCAATGGCTATCCTATCGCCGTCACCGCTTTCACTCCCGTGAGATATATTCCTTCCGAACGTAAAGTGTTGATTGCCAAATCAGTAACTATAATAATCAACATAAATAAAGATGAGCGGTCTGATTCAAAGATGCGTTCTTCCCGTCCGGAAATCATAAATAAGATAAAGTCGTTGGTTGACAACCCGGAAATGCTTGATAATTATGCGTTTGACAATTCAAAGTCGCTTCAGGGCTATGAGCTTTTAGTCATCACACCTCAACAGTATGTTTCTGATTTTGACGATTATGTGCAGTTTTATCACTATTTGGATTTGAGGACGAACGTTGTTTCCACGGAAGAGATTTACGAAACGATGCAAGGTATTGACAATCAAGAGAAAATACGCAATTTCATCATTCAGGAATATCAGAATAACGACATCTTGATGGTGCTTTTGGGCGGTGATGTCGCGCTTGTGCCTCATCGCGGGTTCTATGGCGACGTGCTTTCCGGCGGGAGCCACAAAATCGACTACGGCATCCCCGCCGACCTTTATTTTTCGGGCCTTGACGGGACATGGAACGATAACGGCAACGACCGCTGGGCTGAGCCCGGCGAAGACGACCTCTACCCTGAGATCGGCGTGGCGAGAATGCCTTTCAACAATGCCGAGCAACTTGCCAACATGATTCATAAAACCATCAGGTATCAACAAGTTCCGGTGCTCGGAGAGTTCCGCACCGTCGTTCTTGGCGGCGAGAAACTTTACGACTATCCTTACACCCAGGGCAGCCAGTACCTCGAACTTCTGATTGGCGAACACAGCGACAACGGCTATACGACGGTGGGTATTGACGAGAATTATAACTTCAAGAGATATTACGCTGAAGACGGCAACTGGAGCGGCTCGAACCTGCGCAACGCGATAAATTCAGGCACAGGCTACGTCCATCATGCCGGACATGCCAACACTGACATGGTCGCGGGCTGGACCGGCTCGACGTTGAACCCCGAGTCGTTCTCAGGCGCGAACGGCGTTGACCACAACTACACTTTCTTCCATTCGCACGGCTGCGACTGCGGCGGCTTCGACAAATCGTGCGTCATGGAGAAACTCGTCACAATACCGTATTTCGCCGTCTCCGTGATCGGCAACTCGCGTTTCGGCTGGTTCAACGAAGGGCAAACAGAAGGCCCGTCGATACATCTTCAGAGGGAGATGACCGACGCTTTCTGGGCGGAGAGAATACCGTATGTCGGGATGGCGATGAGCGAGGCGAAATGCCAGACCGCGCCTTGGGTCACGGCACCCGGACAGTACGAGGAAGGCGCACTGCGCTGGAACTTCTACGACCTCAACATCCTCGGCGATGTAGCCGTAAGTCCTTGGCACGACGAGCCTTTCGACGCGGCGGTCAGCTTCAGGCCGGCGATGCTTCAGGGCGAGACGGTGAATGAGGTTTACGTGTCGCACAACGGACAGCCTCTCAAGTATTTCCGCTGCAGCGTCTATCACAATGAGGAAAAACTCGGCGAGGCGGTGACCGACGAGACCGGACACGCCACCGTGACGCTCTCCCGCCCGGTTGACTTCATCGACCAGCTTTCACTGTCTGTCACAGGAATGAACTCCTTCCCGCAAAGCCGCACGATCGACTGCATCGACGAAAACACGACTTTCGTGAAACCATATAAATTGATTGCCAACGACGAAGACGGCGACGGGAAAATAGAATTCGGCGAAAACGTCTCCTTCGACCTCGTCTTGAGAAACTGGGGAGCGGCGACGGCAAACGACGTTCACGCCGCCGTCCAATGCTGCGCCCCGGAATATTTCAGGTTCACGAAGATTGAAGACGATATGCAAAGCATTGAGGGTCTGACCGTTGACACCATTTTTGACGCTTTCGGAATCTGCATGAACCAAGACGTCCCCGACGGCTGGCAGATCAGCCTCAATGTCACATCGAACGATGCAACCGGATATTGGTACAACTCCTTCGGATTCAAGGCGTCAGCACCTGATATTCAGATACTTTCGATGTCAACGGAAGAATCTGACGGCAATGGAAACGGTATTATTGAGCCGGGCGAAAACGGCATCTTGACAGTGATCGTCAAAAACCTCGGCTCCGTCATCGCCGAAAACGTCGCATTGAATGTTGAAGTTGGCAATGACATGGTCGCAATCGAATCGCCGGTGATGACATATCAGCAAATCCAAGA
This sequence comes from uncultured Bacteroidales bacterium, assembly GCA_937896895.1. Lineage (GTDB taxonomy): Bacteria > Bacteroidota > Bacteroidia > Bacteroidales > F082 > Limimorpha. The sequence goes on from CALBNV010000006.1 coordinate 13,169, forward strand.
GAATGAAGATGTTACGGCGGAATTTGTTTTCCATGTTGATGAAAATGTCCCGAACAGCACAATCATCGTTTTCAGCGCGGTGACACAATACGGGAAATATGTTTCAACGTCAAGTCATTCAATGACAGTCGGTTATCTAATGGATGACTTTGAAACCGGCGACTTCTCGAAACTCGAATGGGAGTTTGGCGGCGACAAGGAATGGTCCGTCACCGATTCGGAAGCATACGAGGGGACTTTCTCGGCTCGCTCAGGAATGATCGACGACAATGAAATTTCTTCGCTGATAATCAATGTGGAAGTGTTCGAGGATGGCGACTTGTCATTCTTCTTCAAGACTTCAACGGAAAAAAACGATTATCTCGCACTTTATATTGACGATGACTATATTGACCGTTGGTCTGGCGAAACAGATTGGCAATCAGTGAGTTACCAACTTATTACCGGCTCGCATACAATTGAATGGCGTTACGACAAGTCGATGTCAGGACAGTCGGGTCTCGACGCCGTCTTCATTGACAACGTGATGTTCCCGACCAATTCAACAGTCATGGTGAATGTATTTGAAAATACTGACAATCAAGATGATGTGACAATTTATCCTAACCCCAACAACGGGAAATTTGTCGTGAATCTTGATGATAACCAGAATGTTGTGAAGATTTTCAACTCTCTCGGCCAGATGGTTTATGAAAATGAAAACGCTTCGCAGAATTTGAATATTGACCTTTCTGGAAACGGAACAGGCATATATTTTATTAATGTTAACGGAAAAACGCAAAAAATAATAATCAAATAAAAAAATGAAGAAACTTACACTTTTAGCCATTCTGTCGGTTTTCAGCCTTGCAATCAAGGCTCAGACAGTAGAGAAGACCTATCACTTCGACAATCCGCAAGTCACAGAACTTCGCGGTTATCAACAAGTTACATTTGACGGCACGATGCAGTCGGCCCTTCAGGGACAGCCGTCGCTGCCGTATTATGCAGTCAGACTCTTGCTGCCACAAGGCGCGGAAGCCGAGTCAATTGAGGTTGAACTTTCTGATTTTCAGGAAATTGGGGAAAACATCAGCCTCTTCCCTTATCAGCCTTCAAGGACGATGAACGACATCACTCCGAAGAAGCTGGTCAAAGACGAAGCGGTTTATGCTTCAAAGAGCGTCTATCCGTCTGAAAACCACGGCGTTGTGACGACACAATACCTCAACGGCTTCGGCTTCGCGTTCTCGTCATTCACTCCTGTTCAATACATCCCGGCAACGGGAAAGGTGATGTACGCCACGACCGCCACGGTGCGTGTCAGTCTCACCTCATCAAAAGCCGACCACAGCGCGATGCTTTGGAAAACCAATGCCATATCCAACAGAATCAGCAGGTTGGCGCAGAACCCGGAGATGATTGAGAGCTATCAGACACGCGGACGCGAGGTGACAGGCTACGACCTTCTCATCATAACTTCAGGTGAATATGTCGATGGTTATGCCGAATACCGCGACTATTACAACGGCATCGGCGTCCGTAACCAAATCGTCACTGTGTCAGACATTTACGCCTCGATGACAGGTATCGACAACCAAGATAAGATCCGTAATTACATCATTCAGGAATACCAGAACAACGGCATCATGATGGTCGTCCTCGGCGGCGACGTCAACATCGTGCCGTTCCGCGGCTTCTACTGCGATGTCATCTCCGGCGGCGAACACATGACCGACGACGGCATCCCCGCCGACCTTTACTATTCAGGCCTCGACGGGACATGGAACGACAACGGCAACAACCGCTGGGGCGAGGAAGGCGAAGACGACCTCCTCCCCGAAGTCGGCATCAGCCGCATGTCGTTCAAGAACGCAACGGAACTTGCCAATATGATCAACAAGACCTTGAAATACCAGCAGGAGCCTGTACTCGGCGAGTTCCACAAAGTCATCCTTGCGGGCGAACATCTCTACGATAACCCTGAGTCGAACGGCTCGGATTATCTTGAACTCCTTATCGGCACGCACGACGACAACGGCTACACAACGACTTGCTATCCTGAAGATTACGACTTCACAAAGATGTACGAGGAAGAAGGCACATGGAGTGCTTCTGGTTTGAAACAGGCCATCAACGCCGGCACAAGCTACGTGCACCACGACGGCCACGCCAACTCGAGTTACGTCGCCGGTTGGTACAGCGTGTCGAACAGCGACTTCAGCGGCGCCAACGGCGTTGACCACAACTACACGTTCTTCCATTCGCAGGGCTGCGACTGCGGCGCTTTCGACGAGTCGTGCATCCTTGAGAAGATGGTGACAATCAGCAACTTCGCCGTCGCCGTCATCGGCAACTCGCGTTACGGCTGGTTCAACGAAGGACAGACCGAAGGCCCCGGCGCGCACCTTGAGAGAGAGATGACCGACGCACAGTTCTACGACCGCATCCAATTCCTCAGCTGCGCACACGCCGACGGCAAATGCGAGACGGCACCATGGGTCACAGCTCCGGGACAATGGGAGGAAGGCGCGTTGAGATGGAACTTCTACGACATGAACATCCTCGGCGACGGCGCCGTCAGCGTGTGGACCGACGAACCGATGGACGCACAGGTGTCGTGCCCGGCGCAGATCGTGCTTGGAACACAGTCGTTTGAGGTCGAAATAACCGACGCCAACGGCAACCCGGCGAAGAACTTCCGCTGCCTCGTCTATATGGACGGCGAAGTCATCGCGATGGGGACGACCGACGAGAACGGTGTCGCCGAGATAGCTTTCGAGGGCGGCCTCTCAACAGTCGGGGAGATGACGATGAAGGTCATGGGAATGAACGCGTGGCCGCAGACTGTCGAGCTGACAGCGGTGCCGAGCGACACACCTTATATAGTATATGACAGCCACGAACTCGCCGACGGCGCAAGCCAGATCGACTTCGCGACGACAAACGCCTTCAACATGGTGCTCAAAAACGTGGGCAGCGTCAACGCTGACGGCGTGACGGCGACATTGTCGTGCGACAGCGAATACGTCACGATAAACGAGGCGACGGCATCAGCCGGAGACATCGCCGGAAACCAGAGCGTGACACTCGAAAACGCATTCGGCTTCACCGTGAGCGACGACGTCCCGAACAACACCACGGTGCGTTTCAACCTCAGCTGCACCAACGGCGGCGAGACATGGGAGAGCCATTTCAATGCGAGAATCTATGCTCCTGAATTTCAGGTTGTGAACATCGAACTCGAAGGCGAGAACGGCAACGCCGTCAACCCCGGCGAGAGCGCGACACTGCATTTCACCATGAAGAACAACGGCGGCGCGGCTGTACCGTCGGCGATGTTCGCAGTGTTCAACTCCCACCCGGAAATCGTCGCCGAACAATATGAATGGCAATATGAGACCATCGGGGCAGGACAGGAGTTTGCCGCCGACTTCGCATTTACATTGAGTGAAGACGCTCAGACAGGCGTTCAATATGAGCTGTTTTATGCCGCATATTATGGGAATTATTTGATAGAGGAACCGTATTACCTCTCAATAGGCACTTCAATGGATGGCTTCGAGACCGGCGACTTCAGCGCGTTCGACTGGCAGCATGGCACCGTCGTGACAGCATGGGAGGTCGTGACCGAGAATCCGTTTGAAGGGACTTATTGCGCCAAGTCGTCAATGATAGATGATTACGGCACGACATCGCTTTACATCTCCGTGACTGTGGCACAGGAAGCACCGGTGAGTTTCTATTACAAGGTCTCTTCGGAAGCAGATTACGACAAACTGCATTTCTACATCGACAACAGCGAGAAAGGCAACTGGTCGGGCGAGGTGGCGTGGACGCAGGCCTCATACACCATCCCCGCCGGCACGCACACCCTCAAATGGGAATACACCAAAGACGTGTATTCGACAAGCGGCAGCGACTGCGCATGGATCGACAACGTGGTGTTCCCGCCGACGACAGTCATCACCGACGTGGAGACCGTCGCGGAACGTGAGGTGAGCGTCTATCCGAACCCGGCGACAGATGTCATCAACATCGAACTCGGTGAGAATGAATCAGATGTTGTGATATACAACAGCCTCGGTCAGGTGGTTAAACGTCTCGCCGGAATGACCGGCACCATGCAGGTGGACGTCGCCGACCTCAACGAAGGGATGTACTTTGTCAGAATCAACGACAAGGTGGAGAAGGTGGTTAAGAAATGAGAGTTTAGAGTTTAGAGCTTAGAGTTTAGAGCTTAGAGCTTAGAATTTAGAGCTTAAAGTTGAGTTTGAAAAGATGCCGTTTGAAAAAGCGGCATTTTTTTTGTATAAATCTTCCGCCGAATAAATTTTTTTGTATTTTTGCGCCGTCATTTGTCGAAGTCCGCGAGGGCTTGGGTGGGTGACAGACATATTGGAAAGACGTTGTGCTGACGTTTTATCTGCGGCATGTAGAATCTCGCAAGTTCTTAATCGATCGCACGATAAGGCAGTGGGCTGATGTCCAAGGGATTGTTATATATTTAAGGTGTCGCCCGACACCTGATGATATAGACGTTCTGCGTGGGCTTCGACATTGCTTATCCTCGATCGATGGGCAATGCGAGAGCCTTACATGCGGGATAGGCAAGGTGCAGATTCCCGCGCTTTTCTTTTATGGTTTCATGATTTTAAAAATAATGTCCGGTATCGGGAATCTGCCGGCTGGTAAGTTATTGTTAATCAAATTATTTTAAATCATGAAAAAGTTACATTTACTCGGAATGGCGGCTGTGTTGGCCGTCGCATTGGCAAGCTGCGGAAGCTCGAAGAACTTGGCTGTGGAATCAAGCATCGACAAGCAAACAAGTCTTGAAGGCGAGAAGGTCGTTGTTGAAACCACGAAACTGCAAGGCATCGAAATGGTGGACGATCTCAGCGAAGACGGCACCAAGATGGTCAAGGTGGCATATAAATGGTACGCCGGCATAGGCAAGGCCAACGACAAGCAGACGGCCATTGAGATGGCTGAATTGGAGGCGCGTGCGACGATTTCGCGTGTCATCGAGAACGCAGTGAAGACTGAGTCTGAAAGAGGGACCGTCGCCAACAACGGAGAAGTGCAGAAAGCCTTGACGTCACATTGGAATCAGATCAGCGTGAGCATCCAAAACGCCTGCGAGCCTTTCGGCGACACCAGGGTGGAATACAGTCAGACGACAAAGATGTACACCGTGACACAGAAGGTCGGCATCCGCGGCGACAAGTTCCAGAAGATGCTGAACAACGCCGGAAACTACAAGCCGAGCAACCTGAGCGGCAAAGACCTTGATGATTTCATCGAGGTGAACAAATCTATTATGGAAGCTGCTAAAGGCAACTAATTATGAAAAGAATTTTTGCAATGGCATTCCTGCTGCTTGCATGGATTGCCACCATTGCGCAGAATTATCCGTCGGAATGGGTGAGATATACCTCCGACGGATACTTCCACGACATAGAGAGCGCACAACACAAGCAGGATGCACTTGATTTGGCACGTTCAAACCTTGCCAAGCAGATTCAGGTGCGAGTCGAGGAAATAAGCAAAATCGACAAGCAAGTTATCAACGGGCGTTCAAGCATTTCCTACAGCTCATCAAAGGGCTTCTCGACTGATGTGGATATGAAGCTGGCGCAAACGCTGAGCAGTTATGACGAAAACCTCGGGAAGTATTACGTGATAGCCTATATCAATAAGGAAGAGGCGTGCAATTTTTATGAAAATGAGATAAAGATGCTCATCAGTAATATTGGCAGCCATATCGCAATAGCTGACAATTATATCAGCACCGGCTTCAAGACAAAGGCGAAAGAAGAACTCCAGACCACACTGGCGCTGTTCGGCCAAAAAGATGAGCCGCTGTTCTGGCTCAATGTGTTCGGACTTGATGAAAACAAGATACAACAGTATCTTAATGAGATTAATAGCTACGAACAAACGGTTAAATCGAAGATTGCCGATCTGGAACACGGACTGCACATCTTCCTCGACTGCAAGTCACCGATGTTCGACGGGAAAAACTATCCGTTGACCGACAAACTCAAAGGCGAACTGAGTGAACTCGGCTGCAGCTTCGTCACATCCGCCTCCGATGCCGACTATGCGGTATATATCAATGCCTATGCAGAGACGGTCTCAAAATCCCCGTTCACAAGCTATGAGGGAATACAGACCTTCTCATACGTCACACGCGAACATGCTACAGTCTCTTTGACAAAAAAGGCGACAGAAGAGGTGATATATACAGACGAAATGTCGGAGAAAGGAGTTGGAACCCGCGATCAGAATAAAGCTGCTTCTACAGGATATGAACAACTCTACCGTAAAATAGCGACTGTGCTGAAGGAGAAAATACAATAGAAACAGAAAAATATTTGACTTTTTAACAACATTTAGCGATGAAAAAGATTTTCACGGTTTTGTTTATGACGCTGATTCTGGCAGGCAGTGCTTCCGCACAGGAGAAGCGTTTCGCCATGAGTACCCCAAAGGCGGTTGAAGGCAACGTCTCCAAATTTGAGGCGGGTGCATTTGCCTCTGAACTTCAAAAGGCTCTAACCAACAACGGCTACCGCGTAGTGGCAAGAGGTCCTGCGGTTGACGCCATCATCAAAGACTTCGATTTCGAATCAAACAGCAGCCTTACCGACAACGAAAAGGCAAAACTTGCACAACTCAAAAATGTCGATTATATATGTATGCCAGCAGTAATGGAGAAAAACGGCATATACTATTTTAGCGCAACCGTCATTGACAAGGAATTGGGTGAATTTGTGGCGGTGGTTTCGGCTTTCCTTAAGAATTTCAGCGATATTGATTCCGCATGTGAACAGATGGCCGGCGAAATATTAAGTTATCTTGGCGCGTCATCCGGCAATGATTACACGCGTCTGCAACCACCATATCATGATGGAAACGGTTCTTCCCGTTCAGGCGCACACGCTGACTTCACAGAGAACGCATGGGACATCAACATGAAGATGGTCTGGGTGGAAGGCGGCGACTTTATGATGGGCTGCACGAGTGAACAGAGCGACTGCAGTGATGACGAACAGAACGTGCGCCGCGTGACAGTTGACGGCTATTGGATAGGAATGCTCGAAGTGACACAGGCGCAGTGGGAAAAGGTTATGGAGACGAGCATTTATCAACAAAAAAGCAAAGCCAATGCAAGCAGCACCTATGGTGTTGGTCCTGATTACCCGATGTATTATGTCAGTTGGGACGAGGCGATGGAATTCTGCCGTCTGCTGAGCCAGAAAACAGGCAAGACATATACATTGCCAACCGAAGCCCAATGGGAATACGCAGCTCGTGGCGGCAATAAAGCCGACGGCACAAAATACGCTGGCAGCAATATGATTGACGCAGTGGCATGGTACGCCGACAACAGCGGCAGCGGTACACACCCCGTCGGCACAAAGCGCGGCAACGCCCTCGGCATTTACGACATGAGCGGTAACGTATGGGAGTGGTGCAAAGACTGGTACAGTAGCAGTTATGTCAGTTATGACACGAACAATCCAACGGGGCCGTCTTCCGGGTCGTACCGCGTGTACCGTGGCGGCGGCTGGGGCAGCGGCGCGAGGCGCTGCCGTGTTTCGGATCGCAACGACTTCACGCCGGGCCACCGCGGCAGCGGCCTTGGCTTCCGCGTGGTTCTCATCCCATAGTTTAACATAGTGGGCGTCCGTCTCTCCCGTGGCGAAAAAGAAAAAAGAGAAAAAGTAAAAAAGAGAAGGGCAGGGGAAGCGGAGTGGAGTAGGGAGGAGCGAGGGACGAGCTCCGGACGACGGAACGAAGCAGAAAAAAGAAAAACACCGAAAAAGAAGAAAGAGAAATTTTCGAAATGCAGATAAAAATATTTTCAGTATCGGTTTTGGGCGGCGAGGATGAGGAAGAACGTCTGAACCTCTTCCTCCGCTCACACAAAGTGGCTGATGTGCGCAAGGAATTAGTACAGACGGACAGCGGCTGCTTTTGGACGTTCTGTATATCTTACATACTTGGCGCATCGCCTTCCTTGATGAGCGAAAAAAAGGAAAAAACAGACTACAAACAGGTGCTTGACGAACATTCTTTTTCGAGATTTGCAAAGATGCGCGAAATACGCAAGCAATTGGCTGCGGAAGATGCCGTTCCCGCCTATTTGGTCTTCACCGATGCGGAACTGGCTGAGTTTGCCAAAGTGGAACGCCTCACCTTGGGAGAAATGAAAAAGGTGAACGGTGTGGGAGAAAAGCGTATGGAAAAATATGGTGAAAAGTTTTTGAGCCAATATGAAAAGGAAGGGAAACCTGATACAGCAGGTAGCGGAGTGGGAGAACTTATTGACAGCCTATTCTAAAGCATGTCGGGGGAAACAGTGCAGCAGGGATGCACAGAATTATGCGGCTGACTTGGACGAAAATCTGTCGAAGTTGCAACGTCAGATACTCTCTGCTAAGTTGGATGTCGGGCATTATCATTACTTCAAGATATACGACCCCAAGGAAAGGATGATATGCGCAGCCCCTTTCGCCGAAAGAGTCCTTCATCATGCCGTTATGAATATCTGTCATCAGTATTTCGATAGGACACTGATATACGACACATACGCTACTCGTTTGGAAAAGGGTACATACAAAGCCATAGAACGTGGCCGCGAAGGATGCAGGAATTTTAAGTTTGTGGCAAAATTGGACGTGCGTAAATATTTCGATTCAGTCAGACATCAAGATTTGAAAGTCAAACTGGAGCGACTTTTTAAAGATAAAAAACTTTTGTCTGTCTTTAATCAGTTGATAGATAGTTACGAAAAGACTCCCAGCAGAGGGCTTCCCATAGGTAACTTGTCAAGCCAATACTTTGCCAATCTCTATCTTTCGGAAATCGACCACAAAGCAAAAGAGTTGATACATGTGCCGATGTACATAAGGTATATGGACGACATACTTCTTTTCGGAGACGAAAAACAAACTCTTCGCAAACAGGTTGATACTGTGCGGCAATGGATGGAACAAATCGGCCTGCAACTTAAACCTGTGCAATTTGTGCCAACGGAGCATGGCGTGCTGTTTCTCGGATATAGGATTTATCCGCATAAGTTATTGTTGTCGGGGCGCAGCAAACGTCGTTTTGCGCGCAAATTCCGACAAGCCAACAACGCATTATCAAATTGTGATTTGTCGGAAAACGATTATTTAAATAAAGTTCTGCCGCTGTATGCCTTTATTGATAAGGCCTACAGCCGAAAATACAGAAAAAGGTTAGGCATTGAGGGTCGAACCGCGTGAACCGTGGCGGCAGCTGGAACAACAACGCGAGGAACTGCCGTGTTTCGAATCGCAACAACAACACGCCAAGCAACCGCAACAACAACCTTGGCTTCCGCGTGGTTCTCATCCCATAGCTTAATATATCGCCACGGAAGAGACGGATGTCCAAATATGTTAAACAAATGCCTGTCCTATATGGTAAAATTTCCGACTGCGGCATTGTTCGTTAGGGAAATGAGACACCATGTGAAAATGAGTGAACGTGTTTCACCAAAGAATCTGTCTTAGTAGCTTCAGCCGGATGACTTTTGCCGAAAGGGCAGATTCTTTCCTAAATAGTGTTTTATCAACATGAGGTTGCTCCACTTCGCTGTCGCTTTGGTCGCAAAGACGTGCGGTTTCCGTTAAGGAAAAAAGTTTGGAAATATATGAAAATAATGTGTAATTTTGCAATGTTAAAACTGCAAGGGACTCAATTACTTCAAGTTTACGACAAAACAGTCTAAAGAAAGGGAATCACTGCAATGCCGCCGCAATGCTTTTCGGCACCAACACATACGAATATCCACAGTTCAAATTGCGTATGGCTCGCTTTCGTGGCAACGATAAATTGAGCTTTATTGACAACAAACAGGCTGAAGGCAATTTCTTTGACCTGTTGGATGCTGGTATGTCATTCTTTTTCAAACATTTATCATTGAGTGGAGAAATAAAAGGTCTCGTTCGTGAAGAGCAGTTGGAAATTCCTGTTGAAGCACTGCGTGAGGCACTGATAAACGCCTTATGTCATCGTCAATACGAGAAGTATAACCTGACAATCGGGATAGCCATATATGATGACCGCGTGGAAATTGAGAATCCCGGTGTTCTGCCACCACAGCTTACTCCTGAAACCATTATGATGTCGCATGTGTCTTACCCTTACAACCCTATCATTGCCGACATTCTCTATAAGACAACTTTCTTGGAAAAATGGGGATCGGGGATTGGTCGTATCATGGACGCTTGCCACAATCACGGTGTCCCAAATCCTTCGTGGAAAGTTGACGGCGGTTTTGTAATTGTTTCTTTTTTGAGAAAATCTGCGGAAAATTTATCGGATGTCACCAAAAATGTCACCAAAGATGTCACCAAAGATGACACCAAAAATGACACCAAAATGGCACTAAAAATGATACCAAAAATGATACTAAAAATCGTTGCAATAAATTGAATGAAAGACAATTACAAATTTGAAAAATATTAAAAAAGATAATGAAATTTCGCTTGAAAAATTGTCTGAAATTTTAAATGATTAGTATCATTACCGTTAAGCGTGATTTGCAGTCTATGAAGGATTATGTAATCCACGAAGGTCCGTCGAATGGTGGCTACTGGAAAATTATCAAGACTCCCAAGAAATAAAAAAATCATCCAAAAAACGACCAAAAACGTGATGTTTTTGGTCGTTTTTTGCGTTTTCCCGAAAAAATTTGAAAATCGTTTGGAAAATGATATAAGTTTTTCTAACTTTGGGTGTCTGAAATTTTCAGACTAATTTACATATAAAAGGCGTTTACTTAGCGCTTTGTTATTGACGTTTCAAGAACTTCGCAAACTCTTAAACACCAGTCAATTTGCAAAGCAACAGTGAATGCCTCACAAGGTGTATTGTACACCAGCCATATCCCAGGGCCTTTATGGTCTTGGGTATGGTGTAGGTTTACTATAACACACAATAGCGTGAGGTGTTCGTGTTGCTCGTTCGGTGTGGTGGGCAATGCGAAGGCCTCTAGAGCGTGGACGAGTCAACAAGTGAGTCCCACGCTTTTTTTATGTATCTTAATGAATGAGTAAAGTATAGTTAGAATTTCGACCCTTGGGGCTGGGGGAGATACACGAACGGAGAAATATGCCAGTTTTCAAAATCACGGTAAAGAATCCCATTAACACAAATGGTGTTCGTCTGAATGTAGGAATGGCTGTTAATGTCGTTACTAATTCCTACGCTTCGATTCCGCTGTGTGACGCAGACGGAAAGGTAATAAACGCCTATAAGGCATTCATTCAGCCGCTGCGCTACAAGAACAAGATGTACCTGGACGGAATCAACACGGAAATCGGTTTCAACAGTCAG
>CALBNV010000007.1 GCA_937896895.1 uncultured Bacteroidales bacterium
AATATGTTGACCTCGGCCTTCCGAGCGGGCTTCTGTGGGCCACGTGCAACGTGGGCGCGGACAGTCCTGAGGACTACGGCGACTACTTCGCCTGGGGAGAGACGGAGACAAAGGACGATTACGACTGGAGCACCTACAAGTGGTGCAACGGCAGTGGGGACAACCTCACCAAGTACAACACATATTCGAATTACGGCACAGTTGACAACAAGACGGTTCTCGACCTCGAGGACGACGCGGCTAACGTGAGCTGGGGCGGTGGCTGGCGCACTCCGACAAGTGCCGAGTGGCAGGAGTTGTACGATAACACCTACAATGTTTGGACAACCGACGGCAATGTTGCAGGCCGTAAATTCATCAGCTTAAAGGAAGCCGACAAGTTCATTTTCCTTCCGGCTGCCGGCCGCCGCCATGGCACGAGCCTCAACGGTGCGGGTTCCGACGGCCTCTACTGGTCGAGTTCGCTCTACTCGTCCTTTCCCTACGGCGCGTATTACGTGTACTTCGATTCGAGCGATGTGTTTCCGCGGGACAGCAACTATCGGGACTATGGGTTCACGGTGCGCCCCGTGCGGTAGTTCTTAGAATTTAACATGCCTTGTCAAGGAAAAAAAGAGGCAGCAGGGAGTTTTTTCGGTTTGAGACGCATTGCAATGCGTCTCAACTGTTTGTATTCCAAGGATGTCAGATTCCCCGTTTCAGCCAAAGGGCGAAAAACTTGTCATAGACTGAATAAACGTTCCTCTCCTGCGTGATGAAATCCTTCTCCATAAGACCTTTGACAGCGGAAAGGACAGAACTCGCCGAGGTGAGCTTGTGCTTCCTGACGAAAGTGCTGCCTGAAATGTTCTTGACATTGCCTTCTGCGACGATGGCGACGAACACCTCCTTCTGCTTTTCCGGCATCTGGTAAAGCAGCGATTCGTAAGTGTCGGCTGAGAAGTCAAGCAGATCGCTGATGGCCATGTCTATCATCGATACGGTGCATTTTTCGCCAGCCGCCGTCAGCGTGAACAGCATGTTCATGATGCGCTGCAAGTATGCGGTGATGCCGTCGAATTGTTCGTAAACTGTTCTTACAACTTCATTATCAAGCTCTTTGCCTGCTGCCTTAAAATGCCTTGTGGCGAATTCGGTATATTTCTCCAAAGAAATAGGAGGGAGGTTTATGATGTTTACCGACTGATAAAACGGCCGCGCAGGGGATGTGAACATGGCTCCCATCAAATGACGCTGTGAGCCGGAAAACACGAAGTTGGCGTTGCCGCACCGCTGTATGTAAGTGCGGAGCATGGCTTCGACATTGGTCGAGTCGGCGTAACGCGTTATCTGCTGGAATTCGTCAATGGCCACCAGACACGGTTTTTCGGCATGATTCAGATAATCGAATATTTCGTCTAAAGTGGTGACAGGGTTGGTGATGCTGCCGATTGAAACGCTCCATGAAGGCTGTCCTGCGGCATCGTATGTGATTTCGGAACGTAATGACGATACCGCCTGAATGAAATTTGTCCATGCCTTGCGGCCTTTCGATTTCAGCTCGTCCAAAACGGCTTTGCCGAAAACGTTGATGAAGTCGCACATCGAATTGGTCGGATATATGTCGATGATGAAGGTATGATACTCCTTTTGAATCTCAGGTTGAGTGAAGCAATGGTGCAGCAAATCTGTTTTCCCGATGCGGCGCGGTGAAATCAGCGCGATGTTGTTGCCGTTGGTCAGAAGCCGTGTGATGGCTTCCGTCTCGTGCTGTCGGTCACAGAAATATTCAGGAGATGTGTATCCGTTTGTTATGAATGGGTTGTTCCTCATCTAATCAATTATTTTACAATGCAAAAATACAATTTTTTTTTCAATTTCATCATAAAATGATGATTGTTTTTTGATGATTTTTGAAAAATCAAGTTCAATTGTCAGATAATCAATTTAAACCTTCCGGTTTTTATGGCGGAATGGTTGCATGAATGTCGGCGCATCTGGTTTTTGATACGCACTGCGGTGCGTCCCCACGGTTTGTATTCCAGCGAAATGACAAATCGGGAATGTAACACTCCGGCTGGTGCTTTTGCCCGCGGAACACATATAGCCGAAATAATGAAAAAATAAATGATTGCTATTGAATATTTTTATACCTTTGCACCCGTCAAATTGTTGAGTTTGTTAACAAAATAAAAAACGCAAATATGTATAAAATCGTAAGGAAAAAGGAGCTTAATCCGACTGTTACACAGATGGAGATTGAGGCTCCGATGGTAGCAAAGAAGGCTCTGCCTGGACAGTTCATCATCCTCCGCGTCAGCGGGGAAGGCGAACGCATCCCGTTGACAGTCGCCGGCTGCAACAAGGAAGAAGGAACAGTGAAGGTCATTTTCCAGATTGTGGGAAGCACGACGGAACAACTCAACCACAAGAAGGAAGGCGAGTACATCCAGGACTTTGTGGGTCCGCTCGGGAGGGCCACAGAGACTGAAGGCAAAAAGAAAGTGTGCATTGTCGGCGGCGGCGTGGGCAACGCCATCGCACTGCCGGTTGCAGAGGAGTTCCACCGTCTCGGAGCCAACGTCACCAGCATCATCGGCTTCCGCGACAAGAACCTCGTGATTCTTGAAGACGAGTTCAGAGCCTGCTCCGACAGAGTCATCATGATGACGGACGACGGCTCATACGGTCGCCACGGCAATGTCACGGTGCCGCTCAAGGAACTGCTTGAGGCCGGCGAGACATTCGACGAGGTGATCACAATAGGCCCCGGCATCATGATGAAGTTCGTGGTCGCCACTGTCAAACCATTCAACATCCCGGTCACGGTGTCGATGAACCCTATCATGATCGACGGCACGGGCATGTGCGGCGGCTGCCGTCTCACACTCAACCAGAACGGGAAGAAAGTCACGAAGTTCGCTTGTGTTGACGGTCCCGACTTCAACGGCTATGAAGTCGATTTCGACGAGGCCATGTCACGTGGCAGGATGTATTTCGACTTCGAGCGTCATGCGCATGAAGCCACTTGCAATCTTTACAAAAAAGCTTAAGGAGGAAAGAATATCATGGCAATAAATCCCAAGAAACATGAGATGCCTTCGCAGGATCCGAAGGTGAGAGCACATAATTTCAACGAGGTGACGCTCGGCTACACCATGCAGATTGCGGTCGATGAGGCGCAGCGTTGCTTGAACTGCAAGAACAGCCCGTGCGTGAGCGGCTGTCCGGTGAACATCTCGATACCGGAGTTCATAGCGCATATCAAGGAGAGTGATTTCGAAGGCGCGTATCAGGTGATAGCGCGCTCGTCGTCGCTTCCGGCGGTGTGCGGACGTGTCTGTCCGCAGGAGTCACAGTGCGAGAGCAAATGCACGCTTGGCGTCAAGTTCGAGCCTGTCGGCATAGGCCGTCTTGAGCGTTTCGTCGCCGACTGGCACAACGCCAACAGCAAGGAACAGCCTGTGATGCCGGCACAGAACGGCCATAAGGTGGCTGTCGTCGGTTCAGGCCCGTCAGGTCTGACATGCGCCGGCGACCTCGCGAAGAAAGGCTATAAGGTCTCGGTGTTCGAGGCACTTCACACGGCAGGCGGCGTGTTGGTTTACGGCATCCCTGAGTTCCGTCTCCCGAAGGCCATAGTCGCTAAGGAAGTGGAAGGCCTCAAGGCCCTCGGCGTTGACGTTGAGACAAACGTCGTCATCGGCAAGACCCTGACTATCGACGAACTCTTTGAACAAGGCTATGAAGCGGTGTTCGTCGGCTCGGGCGCAGGCCTTCCGAAGTTCATGGGCATCGAGGGCGAGGCGTTCAAGGGCGTGTATTCAGCCAATGAGTTCCTCACACGTTCCAACCTCATGAAGGCTTACCGCGATGTCGTTGACACCCCGATCATGAAGGGCGGCAAGGTCGTCGTCGTCGGTGGCGGCAACGTCGCGATGGACGCGGCACGTACGGCTCTCCGTCTCGGCGCAGAGGTCACGATAGTGTATCGTCGCTCAATGGCAGAACTACCGGCACGTCGCGAGGAAGTGGAACACGCTGAGGAGGAAGGCATCGTCTTCAGACTGCTGAATAACCCGACCAAGATACTCGGATACAACAACCCTGAGAACCCGCGTGACCCGAAGAACGGTTTTGTGACGGGCATCGAGTGCATCCGCATGGAGCTCGGCGAGCCGGACGCCAAGGGACGTCGTCGTCCCATCGAAGTGCCGGGCAGCGAGTTTACGCTCGAATGCGACACTGTCATCATGGCTCTCGGCACATCACCGAACCCGTTGATCAAAGACACGACAAAGGGTCTTGAGGTCAACGACCACGGCGGCATCATCGTCAACGAAGACGCCCTCACCTCACGTCATGGTGTCTATGCCGGCGGCGATGCCGTGACAGGCGCAGCGACGGTGATCCTCGCCATGGGCGCGGGCAAGAACGCCGCACGCGCCATCGACGAATACCTGAGGAGAGAGGAAAGATAAGAGATGAGAGAATGTGGAGACGCGCCGCGGCGCGTCTCCACAACAATATAATATTTGTGGTTTTGTGATGAAGATAGCACTCTACGGAAAGACATTACGCGCTGAAAGCGAAGGGCTTTTGAGGGAAGTCATCGGCGTTCTGCATGGAGCCGGAGCGGAGATTTCTGTTTACGGTCCGTTCCTCGATACAATGGTGCAATGTCTTGACGGAAATGTTAAATATCATATTTTCAACGGCTACGAACAACTGAAAGGCAATGCCGACATGGTGTTCTCCCTCGGCGGCGACGGCACCGTCCTCGACTGCGTGCCTCTCGTGCGTGACAGCGGCATCCCGGTCTTCGGGATCAACCTGGGGCGTCTCGGCTTCCTGTCAAGCGTGTCGTCGGATGAGACGTTGGATGCCGTGTCGAACATACTCGCCGGGAATTATGGGGTGGAACACCGCACTATGGTGGAAATCATTGACAATGAAACTTTGTTTGATGGAATCAACTACGGGCTTAACGAGGTGAGCATACAGCACCGCTCGTATGACAGTCTGATAGAGGTGCAAGTGTTTGTCGGCGACCGGCTTCTCAACAAATACTGGGGTGACGGCGTCCTGCTCTCGACACCGACCGGCTCGACGGCGTATTCGTTGTCTGCCGGCGGCCCGATCGTCGCGCCTGACGTCACCAGCTTCGTGATAACACCGATAGCCGCGCACAACCTGAGCATGAGGCCTGTCATCATCTCTGACGACAGCAGGGTGAAAATCAAGGTGAACGGACGCTGCGAGAAATACGCCCTCGGCCTCGACTCACGTATCAGGCTCGTTGACAGGACTTTTGAATTTGAAATAAAAAAGGCGGATTTCTTTTTTAATATCGTGAAAATGCCTTACCGCGATTTCTTCGGAACTGTGAGGAGCAAACTTCTCTGGGGTAACGATGTCAGAAATTAAACAATGACTTTACATTCTATTTATCTTATTCTGCAACAAGTACTTATCATCACTGCGTTTGTTCTCGGCATGATGATGATAATTGAGTTTATTAACGTGAAGACCGGCGGGCTGTGGTCGAAACGTCTTCAGACCTCGCCGTGGATCCAGATAATAATCGGCGCGGTGATGGGCGTGATACCGGGCTGTCTCGGCACCTACACCATCGTCTCGCTTTACATCCACCGCGTGGTGAACTTCCCCGCGCTGATGGCGACACTTGTCGCGACGGCAGGCGACGAATCGTTTTTCATGTTCTCGCTTTTCCCAGGTAAAGCGTTGTTAATCACGGCGATTTTGTTTGTGCTGGCAATAGTCGTAGGCGAAATCCTGCAGTCAACGATGAAAAACAAATTCGTCGGACTGACGGAGAAGTCGTTCCCGCTGCACGAAGGACACGATGTCTGCCATCACCACGGACATCATCATGAAGATGAAAAATGTGAGGTGTGCAACCACCATCATTCCGTCAAGGAGAATTTCAAGAACCTGACATTCGTCAGAGCCTTGTTGATGACGATGTGCGTGACGATTCTGGCGTTGATCCTCGGCGGCGTCATCGACGGGGAACACCAACTGAACATGCTGATGGGAGGACAGAGCGAGGAGTCGGTCGTCGAGTCGTTCGGTGTTGAACACCACGAATTACACGAATCGCACGAAGGATGTCACCACGAATCACACGAATTACACGAAGAGAGTCTCCACGAATCACACGAATCACACGAATTACACGAAGAGAGTCTCCACGAATCACACGAATTGCACGAATCACACGAATGTTTGGGGCATCATCATGATCATGGCGGCGAGGCCGACTGGATTCGTTATACGCTTATCGCGATGTTCTTGATAATCATGGTGATAGTTGTTGTGGCTGACGAGCATTTCCTTGAAGAGCATTTGTGGGAGCATGTCATAAAGGTGCATCTTCCGAAAATAGTGTTATGGACGACGGCTGTCATTGTCGGTCTGACGATAATAAACTATTTTGTTGATATTCATGGACTTGTAACGAAGAATCCGTATATTGTCTTAGCGGCGGCTTTGCTTATCGGCATCATCCCGCAGTCGGGGCCGCATTTGATTTTCGTGTTGTTGTTCATGCAGGGGAGTATTCCGTTGAGCATCTTGCTGGCGAGTTCGATTGTCCAGGACGGGCACGGCGCGTTGCCGTTGCTCGCCGAATCGAGGAAAGCGTTTTTCCTGTCGAAGGGCATCAGCGTCCTGCTCGGCTTGGTCGTCGGCATCGCCGGCTTGATGATTGGATTCTGAATTTATCTTGAAAGACCTGAAATGACGATTGCAAGGTTTGATGCAAATAGCTTCACGGCAATCGCAAGGAGGATTACGCCGAAGAATTTCCTGAGTATCACGACGAAGTTGCCGCCGATTAAACGTTGTATTTTATCGACGGAGCGAAGCACAAAATAGTCGATTATGATATTGGCTATCAATGCAATCATGATGTTGATGTCGGCATACTCCGCGCGAAGCGAGAGCAATGTCGTCAGGGCTCCCGGACCGGCGATGAGAGGGAAGGCGATAGGCACGATTGACGCACCTCCGCTCGTGGTGTCGTTCTTGATGATTTCAATTCCCAAAATCATCTCCAACGCCAAGATGAAAATCACGAACGAACCTGCCACCGCGAACGACGGCGCATCGACGCTGAAAAGATTCAGCAACCCGTTGCCGGCATAGAAGAAGGCGACGAAGAAAATCAATGCTACCAAAGCCGCCTGCCACGCCTTAATCGTCTGATTCTGTGATTTGATGTTGATGAAAATCGGTATCGACCCCAAGATGTCGATGATGGCGAACATCACGATGAACGCACTGACTATTTCTTTGAAGTTTATCAAGTCCATGAGGTTAGAAAGTTTGTAAAGTTTAGAAAGTTAGAAAGTTAGAAAGTTTGTAAAGTTTGTAAAGTTAGAAAGTTTGTAAAGTTAGAAAGTTAGAAAGTTTGAAAGTTCGCGAGGAAATTTCGTGCAAAATTACAAAAACTATTTGTTCCGTGAAATTTTTGCAAAAATAATCTTGTCGTATTGAAAAAAACACTATTTTTGCGGCGATTTTGGTGTCCGGAAGGACTCAATAGGGAATCGGGTGGAAATCCCGGACAGTTCCCGCTGCTGTAAGCTCTCGCAGCGTTTGCAACAGTCACTGTTCATCTCCAATGAATGGGAAGACGCAAACGTAAGGAGTAAGTCAGAAGACCTGCCATAAATCAAAGACAAACAATGACTTTCGGGATAAGAGTCAGTCGCGGAATCCTTTCGATGACATCTTTCCCGAGCAAACTTTTGAACGTGGATATGAGAAAGTGTCTGATGATGTTTATGTTTTTAGCGATGGCGTTTTCCGCTTCGGCGCAGGATACCATCATGCTCCAAAGCGTTGAGATTAAGGCTGTTGCGATAAAAAGCGACAGGCTTGAGACGACGATGGAGCGCAGGATGGACACTTCCGTCATAAAACGGCTCGGCTCCGTGCCGATGTCGCAGCTTTTGATCCAACACAGCCCGGTTTTCATCAAGACTTACGGTCCCGGCGGCACGGCGACGGCTTCTTTCAGAGGCACAACCGCAAGCCACACCCTCGTGCTGTGGAACGGTTTCCAGCTCAACGCGCCGTCACTCGGCCAGGTCGATTTCAGCACCATACCGGTTTTCATGACCGACAATATTTCATTGAAATGGGGCAGCGGCACTTCGACCAACAACGGCGGTCTCGGCGGCGTGGTCAGTATCAATAACGATGAGAGTTTCTGTAAAGGATTGATAGTTAATCTGAAACAAACATGCGGAAGCTTTAACACCCTCGGCTCGTTTGCCACTGTCGGTTACTCATGGGCAAACCATCTGCTGAGGGTTAAAGCTTACCGCGCGTCAAGCGACAATGACTTTACCTATAATAACATAGGTGTCATTCCGCATCAGAAGATGAAACAGAAAAACGCGGATTATACCGATTACGGCGTGATGCCTGAATATCAGTGGCGCTTCGGCAACTCGTTGATTACCATCGTGTCGTGGAATCAAAAAAGCCATCGTAACTGTCCGCAGATAATGCCGAATGTCGGAAATGACAACACTGTCGAATATACCGACAATGATTTCTCGCGCAATTATGTCGCTTTCAAAAATTATTGGAACACCGGTAAAATTGAGGTTAAGTCATCGTATTTCCATGAAAATCAACGTTATGTGTTGAACACCTTCACCGACATCGGGACACCTGTGACCACGATGAACTCAAAGAATGTCGCAGATGTCTTCCATCAAATCGCTGAGGTCGAGCAGAGTCTGTTCCGCTCGTGGAAGATAAACGCGAAGGTGCAGTGGGACCATGAGCAGGTGAGGTCGAACGACTATGACGGCGTGAAAAAACGCGATGTGTTCTCGACTTACGCGGCCTTGAGTGGTAACGTGTTGAAAAATATTGACATACGTGTCACATTGCGTAATGACATCGTTGACAGTAAGTCGGCTGGCTTTTTCCCGACGGCAACGGTGTCTTATTCGTTTGCAAATCTTAAAGGCTTGAAAATCAGCGCGGGTTACAGCCATAACTACAGGAATCCGAGTCTGAACGACCTTTATTGGAACCCTGGCGGCAACCCCGACTTGAGGCCGGAAGACGGCAGGACTGTTGACGGAAACCTGAATTTCACACGCGCGTTTGAACGGCTTTCCGTTGAAAGTCAAATCGGTGCGTATTACTCGCAGGTGTCCGACTGGATTCAGTGGAAACCGACAAACTATCGTTATTGGGTTTCTGAAAATGTTTCGACAGTGACAGCCTACGGTGCTGAAATCCATCTGAAAATGAATTACAAACTCGGACTTTGGAATTTCTCGGTCTCCGGGAATTATGTTTACAGCCATACTACCGATGAAAACGATAAACAATTGATTTATATTCCGTTGCATCATGCAAACGCTTTCGCTGATATTGAGTGGAAAGGATGGAATTTTTCATATACAATGGAGTTTACTGGCGAACGTAAGACTTCGATGAACGACAATGAGTTTTACGGTTTCAGGCTGATGCCTTACGCATTGCATCATGTTTCGGTGGGAAAACATTTTTGGAAATTAGATATTGAATTGAAAATTAACAACTTGACTGATGAGGACTATCAGGCGATTTTATGGCGCGCTATGCCTGGCAGGAGTTATGAGGTCAGCTTAAATTTTAAACTATGAGGAAATTACATTTTATCATCGTTGCAATACTGATGATTGCAACTGCTTCGTGCAAAAAAGAAAAGAATCAGAATGACACTCCGGTAACGCCGATTTCAGAGGAGAAAAAAGGCGTTTACATTCTCAATGAAGGCACTTTCACCTACGCCAACTCGTCGCTTTCCTATTACGACAAGGAAGTTGATACTGTAGGTAACAACTTGTTTTTCAAGACGAACGGCTCGCCAATCGGCGATGTCGGACAGTCGCTGGCACTTTACGACGGAAGTCTTTACATCGTTGTGAACGGCAGCAAGTACATTTACAAAGTTGATGCGGAAACCTTGAAGTTTCAGGCGAAACTCGAAGGCTTTACATCGCCGCGAAACATTTTCTCGGTAGGTGACGGCACGGCGTATGTGTCTGACCTTCAACGCGATGGCCTTTGGCTGATTGACCTTGAAAAGATGGAACACATACAGTTTATTGAGACTGGCAATTCAACGGAGGCGATGGTGAGAGTCGGCGACGAGCTTTTCGTTTCAAACTGGTCGAATTATTATGTACCTAATTCATCGAATAAATCGGTGCAAGTGATTGATATGAAGACGAATACACTTGTCGAAACCATTGATGTCCCGCAGGAACCCAACGCGATGGTCGTTGACAAGAACGACAACATCTGGGTGCTTTGCAGCGGCGGCTACAATCCGGGTGAACAGGAACCGGCTTTGGTTTGTGTTGACGCCGCCAAGCGTCAGATTGTCAAACGTTTCGACTTCAACGCCGGAATCGATTACCCCGACGGACTCGCTATCGACGGGGCGGGGGAGAACCTGTATTACCTGAATGGCGGATATAACAATCTGAATGTTTATAAGATGTCGGTTGATGCGGCACAAACTCCTGATAATCCGTTTATTGCGGCAGATGGACGCGTGTTTTACAATGTTGCCGTTGACCCCGAAAACGGTGACGTATATGTGACAAATGCGAAGAATTACGTGCAAAACGGCGATGTGGAACGTTTCACAAAAGACGGCGAACTGCTGAGCAAATTCACCGTCGGCATCGTGCCGTGCTACATGCTGTTTAATTAGTGCAAAAAACAGGATTTTCGGGAGTGAAAAATTCCTGAAAATCCTGTCGTTCCTTTTGAAAAATCTCGTATCTTTGCAACAAAAGTTTTTGTTTTGAAGATAGCCGTAAACACACGTTTGTTGTTGAGTAACAAGCTCGAAGGAATAGGATGGGTCGCGTATGAGACGTTGAGCCGCATCGTCAGGTCGCATCCTGAAGTCGAGTTTTATTTTCTTTTCGACAGGAAGCCGGACCCGAAGTTCATCTTTGCGGATAACGTGAAGCCTGTTGTGCTTTTCCCGCAGGCGCGGCATCCGTTTCTTTATATAATCTACTTTGAAATTGCAGTTAAGAACGCTTTGCGCAGGATAAAACCTGATGTGTATCTCTCGACAGACGCATATCTGTCACTTCGGTCAAAAGTGAGGCAAATAGCTGTGTTTCATGACATTAACTTCGAACATTTTCCGCAGGATTTCCCGAGACTGGCGTTGTGGCACTACAAGAAATTCTTCCCGAAATATGCTAAAAAAGCTGATAAGATTATCACCGTTTCGGAGTTTTCAAAACAGGATATTGTTGAAAATTATAAAGTGAGCCCGGAGAAGATTCATGTCGTCTATAATGGTGCGAACGAGGGCTTCAAGCCGATTCCTGAAGAAGTGAAAACGTTGGTCAGAGATAAATATACATCTGGTAACCAGTATTTTATGTTTGTCGGCTCGCTTCATCCAAGGAAAAATCTGGCCCGGCTGTTTCCGGCTTTCGACATCTTCAAGGAGAGAACGAAGTCTGAAATCAAGCTGCTTGTTGTCGGCGAGAAACGCTGGTGGACGGAGTCGATACAGAATGCGTATAACTCGATGAAATACAAGGACGATGTGGTCTTTGTCGGGCATTTGCAGATGAGTGAACTCAACAAGGTCACGGCGGCGGCTTTCGCTTCTGTCTATGTGTCTTATTTTGAAGGCTTTGGCATCCCGATCATCGAGGCGTACCGCTGCGATGTGCCGGTGATAACGTCGAATGTCACGTCGATGCCGGAGGTTGCAGCCGATGCCGCACTGCTCGTGGATCCGTTTGACGTTGAGTCAATTGCGAATGCGATGGTTGTAGTCCAAGATGAAAATGTCCGTAAGTCGTTGATAGAGAAGGGGAGAGTCAGGAAAAACGATTTCTCGTGGGACAAGACCGCGGAAGGCTGGTGGGATGTTATAGTTAAAAGTTAAAAGAGGAGAGTTAAAAGAGGATGGAAGCCAATTGTCAACTCGTGAAACTTGTGTAAAAAAACTTGTGCAACTTGTGTTAAAAATAATTGTGTCAAAATGAAAATATTAGTTTTAGGTTCGGGCGGCCGTGAGCACGCTCTTGCTTGGAAGATAGCTCAAAGTGGAACAGTATCAAAGGTTTATATCGCTCCAGGAAACGCTGGAACAGCATCTGTCGGTGAGAATGTTCAGGTGAACATCGCCGATTTTAGGGCCGTTAAAGATGTCGTGCTGAAGAATGAGATCGAAATGGTCGTCGTCGGCCCTGAACAGCCGCTCGTTGACGGCATCGTTGATTTTTTCAAACAAGACGCTGATTTAAAAGACGTTAAGATTATCGGTCCTGATAAAAACGGTGCGCAGTTGGAAGGCAGCAAGGCTTTTGCAAAACGTTTCATGGAGAGATACGGCATCCCGACGGCGGCCTGCTTTACGGTCACAGCGGAGAACCTTAATGAAGGAGTCGAATATCTTTCAACACTCGAAGCGCCTTACGTGCTTAAGGCTGACGGTCTCGCTGCCGGCAAAGGCGTGCTGATTCTCAATGACTTGGAAGAAGCCAGCACTGAATTGAAAGAGATGCTTTCCGGCAAGTTCGGCAGTGCCTCCTCAAAGGTCGTCATCGAGACTTTCTTGAAGGGAATTGAAGTCTCAATGTTCGTGCTGACCGACGGCAACGACTATGTCATCCTTCCTGAAGCCAAGGATTACAAGCGCATCGGCGACGGCGACAAAGGCCTGAACACCGGCGGCATGGGCGCGGTGTCTCCTGTGCCGTTTGTGACCCCAGACTTCGTGAGTAAAGTGGAAGAACGTATCATAAAGCCGACGATAAAAGGTCTGAAGGCGGAGTCGATTGATTATAAAGGATTTATCTTCCTCGGTCTTATGAACTGCGGCGGCGACCCGTATGTCATCGAGTATAACGTGCGTATGGGCGACCCCGAGACGGAGGGTGTGATGACGCGCATCGACTCCGACTTCGCGCAGCTCCTCGACGCTTGCGCACAAGGCAGACTCGCTGAAGCTCATTACAAAGCCAGCCCTGACACGTCGGTCACCGTCATGCTCGTCTCTGGCGGCTATCCTGAGTTATATAAGAAAGGTATGATTATCAGTGGTTTGGATGATGTCTGCCAGTGCTGCACCGTGGCTCATGCCGGCACTAAGTTCGATGCTGACGGTAACGTCGTGACATCGGGTGGCCGTGTCATTGCTGTCACCGCCCACGGAAAGGATATTGAGGAGGCGAGGGCGAAGGCATACAAAAACGTTGAGAAAATCAAGTTCGAGGGCGTGAATTTCCGTCACGACATCGGCCTCGACCTAATGAACCTGTGATGTTGAGGTTTTTCAGAAAAGATTATGTCGAGCAGTCCGTTGTCATCATGCTGATGCTCGTAACAGCTTGGGTGCCAGCGTTTGTCAATGCTCCGCGTGATCTGTACATATACGGGAATCCGGCGCCATTGTACAATATCTTGGCGTCGGCTTTCAGTTTCGCGCCGTGGCTCATGACTGTTCTGGTCTTCGCCGTATTCTCTTTCTCTGTGTTTTTCTTCAACTCGATTCTCACCGCCAACCAGCTTTCAGTGCGAAACAGTACCATTGGTGCTATGACTGCAATCGTCTGCGTTTCAAGCGCAGCAATAAGCGTTGAGTCGTATCCGTTCGTGCTCGCCTGTCCGCTGATTTTGGCGGCATTGCAGACTTTGTATGTGCTTTTCCTTACGGAAAAACCGGAGTCGTACCTGTTTAATATCGGACTGTTCCTGTCAATGGCATCGATGCTGTATATGCCGTCTGCCGTGTTGATAATGTGGGTGTTGCTTTCTATGATGATATTCGGCTACAAGCAAATCAGGCTTTATTTTGTCCCGATACTCGGATTCGTGACACCTTATTTTATAATGATGTCGGTGTGCTATTTCACAAGAGATCTGGAAGAGTTTTTCGCGTTGTATTCCAACGGGTTCCTTGGACTTGAATTTCAAGAACTTACATTGACAACAATGGAGATGATAGTGCTTGCGGTGGAGTTCGTGCTGTTTGTTTTGTCGTATCTTGTGTTGAAATCATCGAAATCCGACAACTCTGTTCAGATGCGGAAAAGGATGGGGGTGACGGCGGTTTTGTTGCTTTCTTCGCTTTTAATGATGACATTACAAGTGCCTATGATGTGCAATGGAATGATTCTTGTCGTTTTGTCGATATACTATTCCATGGCACTGTCAGCTTTGAAAAAGTCGTTAACTGCTGATATTATGATAATTGTCATGATGGTCGGAGCTTGTGTGGTGCAATATTTACAGCTGTTATGAATTTGAAGCAATATTATACTGATAATCTGATTGAGGCCGGCTGCGATGAGGCTGGTCGTGGCTGTATAGCGGGGCCGGTGGTGGCCGCCGCGGTGATTCTTCCGCGCGACATGGATTTCCCTGATTTTGATGACTCAAAGAAACTGACAGAAAAACAGCGCGAAAGGCTGAGAATCAAGGTGATGGAGAATGCTGTGGCGTATGGCGTCGGCATCGTCTCCGCCAAGGAGATTGACGAGATAAACATCCTTAACGCCTCGTTTCTGGCAATGCATCGTGCCATCGACCAGCTGAAAATAAGGCCGGAACTGCTGCTCATCGACGGAAACCGTTTCAATCCGTACAAAGGCATCAGGCATCAGTGCATCGTCGGCGGTGACGCGAAATATCAGTCGATAGCGGCTGCTTCGATTCTCGCGAAAACGACCCGTGACCATATCATGGAGGGATATCACAAAGAGTTTCCGCAGTATAACTGGCTGAAAAACAAGGGTTATCCGACACCCGAGCACAAAAACGCCGTCGCTGAACACGGCGTTTCGCCCATCCACAGGATGACGTTCAACATGGCGATACAGCTGAAACTGTTCTGAGGGTGGAAGAGGATTCCCATAGTTCTTTATTACGTTGTTGTGCGATCGTTTGCCAATTTAATTATTAGAATTTCTCTGCCTATTTGTATGTTTGCTTTATTGTATTTTTACCTTAACTGGACAAAAGAGGGTTGTGAAATTGGGGCGACATACTAACAAATCATTCTTTTGGATGAATGTCGATTATATATATATTGTCATTTTCATCTATCCAATCTGTGTCCGAAATTTGAGTTAGTTTTTTCTCTTCTAAAAGTCTATATATTTTGTGGAATCCTTCGCATCTATAGAATGTTTTTTTTGGTTGATTTTCTGTAGAAACATAGTAAGATTTTGAAGAGATTTTATCATAAATTGTAATGTTGGGGAATTCTTTTTTGAATGATTTTAATGCTTTTGAGAAATCATTTGTATTGGCTGATTTGAGTTTCCTATAGGTGTCTTGAATTGATAATCCATTTTCTTGTAGTGTATTATATTGATCTTTTAGTTTTTTGTTGAAAAATCTTACAAATACATATTCATCAGTTCTTTCGCTATCAAGAGATTTACCACAAAGGCTATACATTTTGAACAAACATTCAGCACTGAATGTATCAGCATCATAATGTAATATGTCAATAGATTCATGCAAAAAAGCTTTGATTTGCTCCGAATTAAATAGACTAATAAGATTACTTATCACATCAACATCCCCTCTGCGTCCCAATATGCTATCGTATTGAAATATGATGTTCGTTTCAAAATTAGATGTTTTTGCTATTGGACATTTTTCCAACAACTTAAGTTCATCGGTGTTGAACGAAACAATATTATGTTCTATTTCAGCAAAGAATAAAAAAAGACCTTCGCAATATATGATAAAGTCACCTGTCCTTAATTCAAAGTCTGCAAACTTTGATTTTACATTTTCACTATCGCGTGATGAACTATTTAGATTGATGAAAACAATTTTCATTTTCTTGCGTTATTTTCAACAAAAGACAATAGGTCATCTTCTGATGCTCCTAAAAAATAATCTTCGATAAATTCCCACCTTTGAGAATCTGTCATGTTTTCTGTAAAGAAGTAGTCGAAAATTTTTTCGGATAATCTATGCTTGTCATAAATGCTATTTAATATGCTGTTTTCATAGTTGTTGTATCTGACGAGATTGTTAAGATATGTAGGGTTGTTGATCCTTACGAATATTGAAGGATTGTCTCCGCCTTTGATATTATATTCAGCCAAATTAAGGCTGTTTAATAATTCGGATAGGTTGACAATAATATCATCAGATTTACGATAAAATACATTTGTTGTAGATTTAATGAAAGAATTGTATGCCAGACGATATGATGCAATTATTTTATCATATCCAGATTTGGTTTGGTATGCTTCTGTTTTTTCGCCTGAATTGTATATTGTACAACATGGAATGAATAGACTGTCTGTATTTTTTGAAGATGCGAATATCAATTTAAATGACTCAACAAATGCTTCCTTTTGAATCTGTGAATAACCATTTGGAAGAGAATTTTCCATATCATATCGACTAACTCTTCTATGATGTGTTAACATGTGATCCAAAAATGAATATGATAATTGAAAAAAGGTATTTAACAATTCTCTTGTTTTGTTAACGTCATAATTTAGATTGATACTGACTTTATTTACGATTTTTGTATTGTAATTTTTAAAGACTTCTCCCTTTATAAGATTGCGCTTGAATGCAGGGAAACTGATATTGCAATATTTATTTTGCCATAAATCATCCGAACATAAAACATAAATATTTGAAAAACCATCAATGTTACAAATGTAATTTTTGTATTGTTTTTCAAAATTAACTATGTCTTTTTTTGCAACTTCAATATATATTTTCGTGAACAGGTTCTTGGGTCTTACGATTATAGAATAAAAACCAAGTTTATTTCGTAAATCGCTGCTCAATAACATTAAACAACTCTTGATCTTTTGATCATAATCAACGTCTTTGCCAATAAAAATATATTCAAAATCAGAGGCTGATATAAGCATATTTCTCCGTTCACCATTTAATCGGTAAAGTGCCATTAATTTTTTCATTACGGCTCGTAGTTGGTATGGTTTTATTGATGACAATCCTTGAAGTGTATGCTTATATTTTAAATCATTTCTTGAGTAATCTATTTTTGCAACTCCAATAATATTGGGATTTCTCGCCAATCTGCCAATTTCTTGAACATAATCCGCCAAATCTCCAGTTGGAGCATGATGGTAAACCACTTTAATATCTGGAACGTCAACACCCATACCGTATGCTTTTGTTGCACACATGACAAATCTTGTTCCATCTTTGAAACTTTGAGCATTTTTTTTTCGATCATTCGGTTTAATGTCAGCATGGTATGCTGCCAAATAATTTCTATGCTCAATATTCTCATTCTGCAGCAAATCGATAATGGTTCTTTTATAGGGGAAATATACAATTGTTTTCGTATTAGAATTGCAAAATTCATTGATTCTTTTTACGGTTAGGTCTGTCCTTTGCTTCTCGTAATTTGATGAAGAAAAATTAGACATACATATATCAAACGAAATATTCTCTCGTTTTACAACTCCTATATAGTTTATGCATGGATTCATGTTAAGGGAGGCTATGGTATCAAAAACCATGTCGTTTTTACCGTTTGGATTCCATACCGCTGTAGCAGTTAATGCAAAAATTGGAAATGAATATCCCAAAAAACGCTTTGACCTTCTTATATAATCTCCTAAAAACCAATAATCTACACGGAAGTCTCTTCCCCATGTGGTTACTGTATGTGCTTCGTCAACAACAAATAGTCCAATTCTTCTGTCTCCAATGAAATTATCAATTGAGTAAGATAGTAGAAGTTCTGGCGATAGATATAATACGTTTATTATTCCAGCTTTTACACCAATAATGACTTGTTCTTTTTCTGATGCAGATAGATTGCTGTTTATTGACGCAACACCGTTGTATTTCCCTTTCAAATTATCAACTTGGTCACACATTAACGCGACAAGTGGAGAAACGACAATTGTTAAAAGTTTGTATTTTTCTGCCAAATATACTGCAGGTAACTGAAATAATAGTGATTTTCCGACTCCTGTGGGTGACGTGAGAAGAATGTTCCTCATTTCAGACACTTTTTTAATCCCGTTTTCTGCTTGTTTAATCACATTCTCAATAATATCACCTTGCGAGATGATTTCGTAATCTTTATTCTTGTATAGGTCTTTGTAAATTTTAAGAAATCTGAATGATTCATATCCCCAAACATGTTTCATCAAGGTTGAAATGTCATCTCTGTATTTTATAGTTTTATCTTCCGATTTGATAAATAGTGACAAAGGAATGCGGAATTGTCTAATTGTATTCCAGATAATTCTAATCTTGTGGTTTTCAACATCATTTTGCTCAATATAATAATTGGTTGATGGAAGAGTCATATTGTAATACAATGATTCCATAATATTGTCTGCCGTATTGTCATCAAGCATGATGAGATTCTGTGGATTACTTGGCAACGCTTTTGATATTTGAACACTTTCGTTGATTTGAATAAAATCAATTTTTGTAATTGATTTATCGTCGTCAATAGTAGGCTCTATATATTGTACATATTGTTTGTCATCTATATGGAAACAAAAAGAGTAGTACAAGCAATAATCAGAATTGTCAGTTGAGTCCTGAAATTGAAAACTATCATAGTCGGGAATGCTTGTGCTTGTTGGATTCTCATATCGATTAAGTAGATTGTTTGTAACGATGCAGATTTTCTTCTCTAGAAAGGATAAATTTCTAACATTTGATGTCAATGCAATAAATGATTCGTAAGTTATATAGGACTTTATATTGCCAACATCAATCAAACTTTTTAGGATTAAACAGCTTTTTATTTCTTTAAGAACTATTTTCCCGTCTTTGATGATGTTTTTGTCTAAGAACACAAAAGAATTGTCCTCTAATTTTTGTAATATATCAATGGTAAAGCCCTTAAAAACGATAATGTCATTCTCACCAAAGGTTTTACAAATTGCATTTTTTAAAAACTCTATTGTCATGGTATAATTATATCGTCTGATAATAAAGATTTGTCTGTGAAAATATTTGTACTTACCAATTCATTAAAAGTGTCTTTTCTTTTGCCGTATGACAAAACTGTTGTTTTTTTCTCTTCTGCTAATGCTGTTAATTTGGTGCATACGATTTCACACAGTTTATTTAAATATAACTTAAGATTGTCAGATAAGTCTTGCTTTTCCCAAATCTTTAATAAGTTAATTTTCCCACACGAAATATAATTTAAAAGAGAGATTGTATAGGCGATGACAGATGCTTTTTTGTTGGCATAACCTCTGTTTTCTGGACGTTTGAATAGGTAATTGTATATTATTATTAAGGCTATGGTATGTTTGTAATAAACCTCATCTGGAATATATTTTGAATCTACTATCTTGCTAATAAACAAATCATAGTTGGTGCCCTCACCTTTAACAGCATCAAATGGCTCCATGTTCCAGCTTTTCCAAACTTTGGCAACTAATTCTTTTTTGAATTTACAACTTTTGGGATAGTTGGCGTCGAACAGCATTAAACCATCTTTTGTCAATGAATTTTTCTTCCTCTCTTGATCATACTGCCCCCTAACACGTTCGTAGAACCAATATCTAATATCATGTTTTTCACTTGGTATCAGTGTATTTCTTGATAACTCTTGCAACCTAATGTTAAATTCATTGCTAACGCTAAAATCTGCATATTTAATTCTGCTTTGTGAGTTTGAAAATTTTGTTATATTTGCAGCAACATCTTTCCTTTCTCCATTAAGAACCAAGATTTTTACTTGAACATATACTCCTAACAAAGAAATACTACGGTCTCTGTTTTTCGCATTGAATATACTGGCTGTTGTTTGTCCGCCATTAACAATTTGAAAGTCAAATATTTTACTTAATATGCCAGTACTTATGAATTCATTTGTTCTGCTTCCATCTTGCTTTTCTTCGCTAATATCAGTTTTAGAACCACCGGTATTGTCAACGTCAATATTAGCTGCTAAAGCGGTGATGCCGTTGTTGTACGCTAAAAACATTTGACTTTCTTTTTTCAGAGTTTCTAAAATGCAGATATTTGCATTA
>CALBNV010000008.1 GCA_937896895.1 uncultured Bacteroidales bacterium
CTTTTCATGTTCCTTCATCATTCCAGAACCGGCACCTCTGCCTGCAATCTTACTTACAGGACATCCGAAGTTTATATCAATGACATCGCAGCCATGACCTCCGGCAATGCTGACAGCATTGTCTGCCATCTTCGCTGCCTCAACCATAGCCTCGGGATTATTACCATATATCTGAATACCGATAGGAGCCTCTTCATCAGATGTCTTCATCTTGTCTATTGCCTTCACGGCATCTCTGATAAGTCCATCCGATGGGATAAACTCGGTATAAACCATATCAGCGCCCTGCTCCTTGCAGATAATTCTGAAAGACGCATCTGTAACGTCCTCCATAGGAGCAAGAAGTATTGGATTAGGACCAAGGTCTATATCTGCGATTTTCATTTCTATAGGAATGGATGATTTGGGGCTGCAAATGTATGAAAAAGTGATGATTTTTAACGGAAAATGCAGACATAATTGACGATTGTTTGCTAAATTGCAGAGACAAAAAGTCAATGCAGCAAAACTCACCTTTTATATTTTTTAATTGCTATGAAAGAAATCAAGACTGTCGGAGTTCTCACCTCAGGTGGTGACGCTCCGGGAATGAACGCAGCCATCAGGGCCGTGACCAGAAGTGCCATCTATGAAGGCTGGAAGGTAATGGGTATCTATAGAGGCTATGAAGGCTTGATCAATGGTGACATCAAGGAGTTCAAGTCTTCTGATGTATCTAACACTATACAGAGAGGTGGAACAATCCTCAAGACAGCAAGAAGCAAGGACTTCATGACTGCAGAAGGCAAGCAGAAGGCTTATGACAATATTGTCAAGTTTGGAATCGATGCACTTATCGTCATCGGAGGTAACGGTTCCCTTACAGGTGCACAGGAACTTGCAAAGCTCTATGACCTCCCTGTTATCGGTCTCCCAGGCACAATCGACAATGACCTTTATGGAACCGACACAACTATCGGATATGACACCGCAATGAATACTATCGTTGATTGCGTCGACAAGATCAGAGATACAGCAAACTCACATGACCGAATCTTCTTCGTGGAGGTAATGGGACGCGATGCCGGCTGGATTGCGCTGAACGCGGCGGTGGCTGGCGGAGCGGAGGTGTGCCTC
Organism: uncultured Bacteroidales bacterium; assembly: GCA_937896895.1. Lineage (GTDB taxonomy): Bacteria > Bacteroidota > Bacteroidia > Bacteroidales > F082 > Limimorpha. The sequence goes on from CALBNV010000008.1 coordinate 1,117, forward strand.
ATCCCGGAATTCCCGTACGACATCAACATTGTGAAGGAACGTCTTGAAAGCCGTTTCGTCAACGACCGCGGCTCCGCCATCGTCGTCATCAGCGAAGGCGCAAAGCCGAAAGACGGACAGCAAATATTTGAAGTGAGCAAGGAGGTCGGATACGAGAACGTGAGGCTCGGCGGCATCGGCGTGAAATTCATCGAACAGATGAAAGCCGCCGGTTTCCAGCACGATATGCGTGAGACGACACTCGGTCACCTGCAACGCGGCGGCGTGCCGGTGGCCTACGACCGCGTGCTTGCGTCGCAGTTTGGCGTGAAGGCGTTCGAGATGGTGCTCAACAAGGAATACGGCAACATGGTGGCGTATCGTCACCCGAATGTCATCAGTGTGCCGATCAAAGACGCCGTGGCGAAGATGAACTTCGTGCAGCCCGACTGCGACCTGGTCAGGACAGCGAAAGGACTCGGAATCTCGTTTGGAGTTTAGAACTACAGGATATTCATCCGGTTCGCGTCTTGCTTCAGGAAGACGAAAATCATCATCGTGAACATCAGGAGGCTTGAGCCTCCGTAACTCAAGAATGGCAATGGGATGCCGATGACAGGCACAAGTCCTATTGTCATTCCTATATTAATGGCGAAGTGGAAGAAGAAGATGCAGGCGATGCCGTAGCCGTAAATCCTGCTGAAAGGCGAGCGTTGTCGTTCGGCCAACACGATGATTCTCAGCATTAAAGCGAGATACAGACATATCAAGGCGAAACATCCCACGAAGCCGCTTTCCTCCCCGATGGTGCAGAAGATGAAGTCGGTGTGCTGTTCCGGTACGTAGTTGTATTTCGTCATCGTGCCTTGCAGGTAGCCCTTGCCGAGGAAACCGCCGGAGCCGATGGCTATCTTCGACTGGTTGAGGTTGTAACCCACGCCTCTGGTGTCTTGCTCAAGTCCTAAGATGATGTTGATGCGCGTCTGCTGATGTGGCTTCAGGATATGATGAAACGCGAAATCGACGGAGAAGATGAACGCGATTGCCGCAACAAGAATTGTGGAGACAATGATAATGTTCTTCTTTGTCCTGTCCATGAGCCAGAGTAAGATTCCGTAGATTACCGCTGCGCCGGCCATGACGTACCATTTTGAGAAACAGAGGGTCAGCACGAACAGGATGACGGCGATGACGCCGGTGATGAGCAGCTTCCCGCCCATGCCTTCGCGGTAAAGGACGAGCAGAAACGTGAGGAATACGAGAGCGGAGCCTGCGTCGCCCTGCGCCAGGACGAGGAGCATGGGCAACATCACGATGCAATAGGCGGTGACCTGCGTCTTGCGTTTCCGCGTGTCGGTGTCGATTTTGCCGAGGAAATGCGCGAGAGCGAGAGCCGTGCCGAACTTCGCGAACTCCGACGGCTGGAACGACAGCGGACCGAGCTGTATCCATGACGTCGAGCCGGAAATCTTGGAGCCGACAAGCAGGACGGCTACAAGCGAAAGTATTGACAGTCCGTAGATAAGATACGCAAAAGCATTGAAAAATTTTGCGTCGATGAGAAGAATGAAAAATCCGACGACGAGGCTGATGCCGATGAAAAGCAGCTGTTTGCCGTAGTTCTGCGACAGGTCGTAGATGGCGGGGTGGTTGTCGTTGTGTGCGGCGGCGTAGATGCTGAGAAGCCCAACGATGACAAGGGCTAAATATATGAGTAACAGCCAGATGTCAATTTTACCTATTATTGTTTTGCTTCTCATGTTAATAATCGTTTGAATAAATTCTATTTTCAACCCATTTGCGCTTGACGCTGCCTTTGATGTATTTCTCCATCATCAGTGAGGCTATCGGTGCGGCCCATGTGGAGCCGAAGCCTGCATTTTCAACAATCACGGCGATGGCGATCTGCGGGTTCTCTACCGGGGCGAAACCCATGAAGATGGAGTGGTCTGGTCCGTGCGGGTTCTCGGCCGTGCCGGTCTTCCCTCCGACGGGTATGCTGTCGATGCGCGACATCCTCGCGGTCCCGTGTTCGCCCTCGAAAACTTTTTCCATCCCTATTTTCACCTCCTTGAAATGCCTCTGGTCAATGGCGATGACGTTTTTCTGTGTGAAGGCGGTGTCGATGGGGGTGCCGTCGGCGAAAGCCCTGATGTAATGAGGAGTGTAGAAGAAGCCCTCGTTGCCGATGGCCGCCGCGATGTTCGCGAGTTGCAGCGGCGTGACGAGAATCTCACCCTGCCCGATGCTCAGCGAACGCACCGTCAAGGCGTTCCAGTTCCCTCGGTACAGCTTGTCGTAGAAATCCGCCGTCGGGATGTTGCCGGAGACGGTGTACGGGATGTCGGTGCGGAATGCCGTCCCGAGTCCGAAGCTGGTGACGAGCCTGTACCAGAACTCGTATGCGTCTCTCGTGTCCTCAAAACGCGCCGCGCCGAGCATGTCGCGGAAGGCCTGCCAGAAATACGGGTTGCACGAGTTCTCTATCGCATCGTGGAGTCTCACCGGCGAATGGTGATGGTGGGTGCATTTTATCGGCACGCTCTCCGGCCCGTCGCACGGATATTCCGTGCCGTCGCTGATGACCCCGCTCTGCAACGCTATCAGCCCGTTGATCATCTTGAACGTGGAGCCAGGCGGATATGTCCCGCTTATGGCTCTGTTCACCAATGGCTTGAGCGTGTCGTTCAGGAGTCTGCTGTAGTTGGCTGAGCGTTGCCGTCCGACCAATTCGTTCGGGTTGTACGACGGAGCTGAGACCATCGCGAGTATTTGTCCCGTGGCTGGCTCGATGGCGACGATGGAGCCCGTCTTTCCAGCCATCAGGCGTTCTCCGTATTCCTGAAGTTCAGCATCCATGCCGAGAATGATGTCAAGACCGGAGGCGGGCAGAGTGTCGCGCTGTCCGTCCATGAAGCGTTCCTTCTCACGGTTGTGCACGTCCACGACAATGATTTTCATCCCTTTGGTGCCGCGCAGTTCCTTCTCGTAATAGCTTTCGATGCCTGATTTTCCGATGTAGTCACCTTGCTTGTAATAAGAGTCAAGCTCGAGGTCACGCTTGCTCACCTCGCCAATGCTCCCAAATGTATGAGCTGCAATCGAATACGGGTATTGCCTGATTGAGCGTGTCTGGAAATAGAATCCGGGATAGTGATACATCATCTCGGCGATATGCCCGTATTCCTCCTTGCTGATCTGCGAGATGAAGACCGATGGAGTCACCATAGAATATTTCTTGGCCTTGTTGTATAGTTTATTGTATGTATCATTGTTGATATTCAATAATTTACAAAACGAACTCGTGTCAATGTCACGCGCCAATTTCGGAGTGATAACCAAGTCATAGACAGCATCGTTATAGACCAACAGACGGCCGTCGCGGTCGTAGATTTTCCCCCTCGACGGGTATAATGTGATGTTTCGCAGCGTGTTGCTGTCAGATGAATGCCTGTATGATTTGTTCAATATTTGAATGGAAAAGAGCTTGACAGTGATTATCAAAGCGACAATAACAAACACCAACATTATTACGTATCGTCTGCCTGAATAATTTATCTTGTTCTTAATCATATAGTTGTGGATTTTTTCAGATTTGAAAACCGATGTGCAAAATTATGAAAAGATTTAAAAAATGTTTATGGTTCTGAAAAATTTTGTATTTTTGCAACTCAATAAAGTTTGCTGTTTTGATGCATTTTAGAATTGACATGACACGGTTTTTTATAGTTATTGCAGTGATAATTATTGCATTAGGCGTTGTGTCATGTTCCGACAAGCAAGATACTCTTGTGATGTCGAAGGATTTTGCTGAAGAAAAATGGGGCAGATTTGATTTCCTGAAAGTTGATTATAACCTTTTGAAAGCACCAACCACAGTTGATGTGATAATGGAACTTACTGTTTCTGAGGACTTCCCGAATGTTTATCCGTTCTACAAGAATGACAAAGAAATGCTTTTTTGTATGCTTGTCGAATTTCCGGACGGAAGTCATCGTGTGAGGGACTATAAATATCCTTTGAAAGACAGGGATGGCAATTGGAAGTCGGAGAAGACCGACGGGTACTATCATTTTAAGTTTATGCTGATAAGTGAGTTATATATAAGCGAATCAGGAATTTGCAAATTTACGTTGGAAAACAAGTACTCCAAGGATCCGCTTTATGGCATTAAAAACATGACCATAAAATGTGTTCCTTCTAAAAAATAGTTAGAATAATAGATTGAAAGTATGACAAGATCATTTTTGAAGGTTGTGTGTTTTTCGGTGGTTGCTGCTGTCACGTTGCTGACATCATGCGTCTCACAGAAAAAAGTTTTGATGTTGCAGAACGAAGCGATGCTTGACAGCATCTCATCCATTGAATACATTAATAAGAGGAGTTTTAATTATAAGGTGCAGCCAGGTGACAACCTATATATAAGAGTGTCGAGCATGGATAAGAATTTCTCATCGTTCTTCAGTTTGACAAATACAACCAACTCTTTCGCTGGTACATCATCAAATTCTGCTGGTAATCCAGGTATATATCTCAATGGCTTTACTGTCAGTGATGAGGGTCTCATCGACTTCCCGTATGCCGGTAAGATTTATGTCAAGGATTTGACGATTGACGAGATACAGCAGAAGATACAGACAATCATTGGAGAATATCAGAAGGAGACAATCGTCTATGTGAAGCTCGGAATTTTCAACCTGACGATTCTTGGTGAGGTCAACAAACCGGGGCAATATCAGGTTTATCAGTCGGACATCAACTTGTTCCAGGCTCTCGCACTCGCCGGTAACCCGACGGACTTCGCCAACAGGAAAGATGTCAAGATTGTACACCAGACCACAGAAGGCTCACAAGTCGTCAGAGTTAACATCAATGACACGGACATCCTTTCAAATCCGGATTACTACTTGAAACCGAATGACATCATCTATGTAGAGCCGCTGTCAATCAAACGTTGGGGCTTCGCAAGTGTGCCTTATTCGCTGATTATCTCAATGCTGTCGCTTGGCGTGACAGTCATGACATTCTTCTTGGTAACTATTAAAAAATAACGGCTAAAACTTTGGTAAATGACTAACGAAACATACAATACTCCAAGACCTGTACAGGTTCAGAATGAAGATGCCATTGATGTAAAATCATTGATCATCAAGTTTATAAGTTATTGGTATCTTTTTGTTATTTTTGGCTTTGTCGCATTGTGCGCAGGTTATCTTTACAACAGATATAGCCCGAGTGTCTATCAGGTGTCATCAACTGTTTACGTCAAGGAACAGAAAATGGGCATGGATGCGGCTTCGATGATGACTGGAATGAATTTCAGAAGCGCTGGTAATGTTGACAACGAGGTGGCAGTCCTTCAATCGTACATGCTTGCCGAACGTGCCTTGAAGCACATAAATCTGGATGTGACTTATTATGCAAAAGGAAGGGTGACAACGTCAGAACTGTACGGAGACAACCCAATAATGGTTGAAATTGACTATTCAAAGCCGCAGATGGTCGGTCTCACGTATGAGGTGAAACTGCTCGGCGACAGCTGCTTCTCAATCAAGGCTGAAGGTAAGAACAGGTCATACTACGATTTCAAGAGAGAAGAGACTATAGGCTTATTGAAAAATGAAGTGAAATTTGAGGGGAAATACAAATTTGGTGATACAATCGCTAATGAATACAATGTGTTCCGCGTGGTTCCGGCCTATTTCTTCGACGAGGAGGATATGAAGGATACGAAGTTTTTGTTCATATTTAACGACAAGATTTCGCAGGTGAGGATGATGAGTAACTATACCATAGCTCCAATCAACAAGAATGCGTCGGTGCTGCGTCTGACCATCCAAGGCAACAACCCGAGAAAAATCACAGAGTTCATCAACCAACTGTGCACCGAATATATCAAGAGAGACCTTGAGATGAAGAATCAGGTTCAGGAAAATACAATAAAATTCATTGACAATCAGTTGGGAGGCATTCAGGATTCCTTGTCGAAAGCCGAAGTTGACATTCAGGTGTTCCAGCAGGGTAACGACTTCATGGACCTTGACGCTCAGGCCACACAACTTTTCAACTATTTGAAAGAACAGGAAAAGAAACGCGCCGAACTCGAACTTAATCTTAAATACTATAATAACATAAAGAGTTATCTTCAGGATAATATTGATGACCTCGACAAACTTGTCGCCCCAAGTGCCGTTGGCATTCAAGACCCGATACTCAACACGACAGTGAATAAGCTTGTTGAGCTTTTCCAGACAAAGTCAACACAGCTTCTGACTTCAACGGAAAAGAACCCTATCGTTCAGACTATCGACCAACAGATCATCCAGACGAAGAAGGTGCTGCTTGAGAATATCAACAACTTGATTAACAATGCGAACCTCACAATCAAGGAAATCAACAACAATATTAGCAAGCTTGATGAACAAGTGAAGGAGCTGCCGGCTGCCCAGCGCCGTTATTTGGGATACACACGTAAGTTCACGTACAGCGAAAACATCTACAACTTTCTGATGGAAAAACGTTCTGAGGCTCAAATCCTCAGGGCAAGCAACACCCCTGACAATCAGATTATCGACACTGCGAAAGTGTCGTTGGCGAAGAAAATCGCACCTCGCAATTTAGTTAATTACCTTATAGCACTTTTAATAGGCTTGATGATACCGGCGGTGTATATATGGTTGAAGGACTTCTTTAACACGAAGATTCTGGAACGCAAAGATATTGAAAAGGTCTGCAAATTCCCGATTATCGGGCAGATACCCCAGATAGACAGCACGAAGAACACAAAGACGATGGTCATCGAATCACCAAAGTCGCCAGCCGCGGAGTCGTTCCGTTCTATCCGTACTAATATCGACTTTATTGTCCAGGGCAAAGATAAATGTACGTTGATGGTGACAGGTGACATGGCTTCAGTTGGTAAGACCTACATCTCCATCAATATGGCGTCGATATATGCTCTGTACGGGAAAAAGACGGTTCTTGTCGGATTCGACCTGCGTAAGCCCCGTCTGTATCAGGAATTCGGCTTGAGCAACAAACTCGGTGTCAGCTCATATCTCGCCAACAAAGCCTCGTTGAGCGAAATCATCCAGCCATCAGGCAAGATACCGTCACTTGATGTGATATGCGCCGGCCCGGTGCCGCCTAACCCTGCCGAACTTATCGCTTCCCAGCGTTGCAATGAACTCTTCAATGAGCTGAAGGAAACTTACGATTATATCATCGTTGACACTCCGCCTATCGCTCTTGTGACCGACTCATTGCTGCTGATGAAACATTGTGATGTCACGACATTCGTTGTGCGTCAAGGCGTTACCAACAAGAAGGTGTTTGAGGCCATTATGAAGGACTTTGAAGACCGCGGCCTGAAAGTCAACATTATCATCAATGGTATCAGGTTCACCGGCACATACGGTTACCGCTACAGCTCTGGTTATGGCGGTTATGGCTACGGATACGGTTATGGCTACGGATACGGTTATGGCTCGAGCTATGGCGGCGGCTATTACAGCGAGGATTCTTCCAATAAACACACAAAAGAAGGTCCGTTTGCACGTTTCCTGAGAAAAAGAAGGAGTTGATGGGAAAAAAAGTCATAGCTGCAAAATGGTATGCGGTCTATGTAAAATCGCGTTTCGAGAAGAAATCCGCATCGCTGCTCGAAAGAGACGGCGTGACGGTGTATCTGCCGCTCATCACTACAGTCAAGCAATGGTCCGACCGCCGCAAGAAAGTGGACGAACCGCTTTTCAAGTCGTATCTGTTTGTTCACACCGACTTGAGAAACTATTTCGATATTCTCAATACCACCGGTGTCGTGAAATTTGTTCTTTTTGAAGGCAAACCTGTTGATATTCCTGAAAATCAAATAAATGCAATACATGAGTATGTCGGACAGGTGGCAATCAGCAATCAGGAAATGTCAATTGCGGGCTTGCAACTCGGTCAGAAAGTGATGGTGAAATACGGCGCAATGAAAGGTATCGAAGGAAGCCTGCTTGAGTTTAAAGGCAAACAATGGATTGTCGTTGATTTTGAGATGTTCGGACGCAAACTTCCGGTGCAGGTGGAAAAGACGATGGTTGAGCCTGTGTTAGGCTGACTCCAAAACCGTCCTTAATATATCGCACGATTTTATGCCGTTGAACCCCGCGACATGAAGTTTGTAATACGTGATGACCGAATCGAGGAGCGACCTCCTCTCGCCGTTTCTGATGTCCAGACTTTTGTTTTCTGATATGTCAGAGTTGCAAAGGTTGAAAAACTTTTCAGTCAACTGATTGTCAATGATGTATGGCATTCCATTCCCGTTTTGATGGAAACAGCCGTCTTCGAGGTTGAAGACGCAGCCGCACCTGAAGCCGTCGGTGTTCGGCGCGAAACCCAGATAACGGCTCAACTCGATGGAAAACATCAGCGGGAAGTCGGCGTATGAGTTGCCTGTCTCATCAAGGGAAATAAGAGCATCGTAAATAAATCCGAAAAGTTCGGTGTCGGTCTCGGCTTCCTGTATTGTTTTTGAAAGCAATTCACTGATAAACAGTATGATGGCGTTTTTATTCATGTCGAACGGAATGTTGTGGTAAGGGTGGTTTAGGGAGGTTTCTTTCAGGAAGCCGAGGTCGCTGCGTGAACGGGCGCGTACTATGTCGAGAAGTGTCAGAGGCTGGAACAATGCAGCTTTTATCTTGGCGTTTTTGCTGAAGGCGCCTTTGACCATGAACGGCTGCAGTCCGGAGTCTTCCGTCAGAAGCCGCACGATGAGGCTGCTGTCGCCATATCTGACCGTTTTTATTACAATCGCTTTGGTTTTGTCCTGGGCTTCCATAGCGGCTACATAATCAACACTTTGGTGCAATATGTCTCCTTGCCTGTGCTGTCGCTCGCGAAAATTATGTAGATGCCTGGTTCGACTCTTCTGCCTTTGATGTCGGTGCGGTCCCAGACAGCCTGTCCGCCTTCGGCTCTGAGGTGCGTGACGAAAGCACCGCTTGTGGTGGTTATCTTCACTAATGCGTCTTCCACAAGACCTTTGATTCCGATGACGCCGGAATAGTCTTGTCGCACCGGATTCGGGAAGACGAGGACATCGGAGTTTGTCTTTCCGCCAGGCGTAGCAGTGCCTCGGTAGGAAATCAGGCCGTTTTCCGTTGAGAAATACACGATGCCGTCACTGTCAATGGTGATGTTTTCTATGTTATTTGACAACAGCGGGCTGTTTTCCGTCGTGAAATGATGGTGTTGTGTTAGGCCGTCGTTGCTGATGTAGAACGCGCCGTTGTTGGTCCCGAACCACATCTTGTTTGCGCCGTCGGCGGCTATGCAGTTGATTGTCAGTCCGGAGAGCAGATAGTCGGCCTGCCCGGAGCCGTCGTTGCGCGGCACAAGAATGCGCGAACAAGTGAACGAGCTGTTTTCGAATATCCTATTTGAGTTGTAAAACATCGCGACGCCGTCGTTGGTACCAATCCAGACCGTGCCGTTTCTGTCGGTCGCGAAACATTTAAGGTCATTGCCAGGCAGCCCGCCGGTTGAGGTGCTGTTGTTCACTGTCTTGTATGTTTTGCCGTTATAGACAATGGCTTGGCCTTGGCGTGTCTGCAGCCACACGATGTCGTTGTCGTCAACCATGAGCCGGCTGACGTCGCCGCCTTGGTTGCCGACGTTGTGGGCTTTCCATTCACCCGATGATGTCATTGACGAGATGAGCTTCTCGGCACCGCTGTTCGCAACCCACAAAGTCCCTTTGCTGTCGAAATCCATCCCTGTGACGCATACGTATTTCGATGGAAGCGCTGCGGTGCGATAGCCAAGTGTGCTGTTTTTTTCATCGTATAAAGCAACCCGCTTGTTATTGTCTATCAATGCGATGCCTTTGTAATATGAGCCAATGTAAACCTTGTTGCCATTGCCAGGTGCCGGCGCGGTGCAACTTGCGTCGTAAAAGTCGTGAGGCAGGATGTTGTTTTTATCATTGACATACGACCATTTGTCGCCGTCATAGTGGAAGACCCCGTCTTTGCGCCAGTGGTTGGCCCATGTGCTTGAATATCCGCCCGAGGCGACCCACACGTCTCTGCCTTCTGACTTCAAGTCAAAGACATAGTTCGAGTAAGGCCCGTCAATCTTGAAGTATTCATATTTGTCAGCAGAGTTGTATCTTGCAAGACATTGATTGTCAGTGCCAATCCAATAACAATCACGGTTGCTGTCGTATGTGGCTGATGTCAGGTTGGAATTGACTATAGTCTTGATGCATTCAGAATTGGTGTTGAAGACCTTGATGTTTTTCGGTTGTTGGCTGGTCCCTGACGTTGTGGTGGTTACTGTGTCATTGACCATCAGCAGCCGCTCGCCGCAAGCGCGTATCTGCTTGTGGATGTAGCGTTCGTCAGGAAGGAAATCAGCCCAGCTTCTGCCGTCAAAGACAAAGGTCTCATCGTAGAGTCCGTTTGTTATGCCATTGGCAATCAGTGAGTTGCCGAATGTCTCTACGTCTCTGTATTCTATGTACGGGTAGGGGATTGACTCATCGAGAGTCCATTGGCCGTAGTCAACGAGGTTGGGGTTGTTGGCATCGGCATAAAGTATCCCTTCGCTTGTGGCGGCGTAGATCTTGCCGTCATAGACAACTAAGTCGTTGACATTCAGGTAAGAACTGTTTTCCCCGATGATGTAGGTGTCACTGACTTCCATTTTCTTCAAATCTATGACAACGATGCCGAAGCCGCAGCACACGTAGATTTTATTGTTGAAGAAAAAGGCGTTGTTGATGGTTTTGTTGCCGAGGATATTTTTGTTTTTGATGTCCGGGATGTTGAATATGTCCCCGTCGCGGTCGATGATGTCGATGTTCGTGTTTGAGTAGCCGATGAAAGTCATGCCGGAGCCACTGTCGTGCCTGATGGCCTTCACGCCGAAGTCCGACAGTCCGTTGGTTTTTGTCAGGCGGTTGATGCTGTTGTCGTAGGTGTTCACATAAAACACGTCGTAAGGTGTTGCGGCGAAGACTTTTTCACCTGCTGTCAGATCCACGTCGATGACTTTCATTCCAGGTGAGTGAACCGTCCATTCACCGATTTGCTGGCTGTAACATGCTGTTGTGATTATCAATGATATAATTGAAGCGAGTAGATGTTTTTTCATCATTGTGAATTTTTTACAGATAACGAAACTCAAAAACTATTATTGCCGTCACGGTATATTTGGTGATTTTTAATCGCAAAACATGCCGTTTTAAGCAATGATTTCAGGGTGCAAAGATACAAATAAATGCTATTTAAATAGTAATCAAGCGTTTAAAATTAATCAATATTTTTTAGAAAAGTTACATGCGTTGAATTATTTTTTTTACCTTTGCGGCGATTAATAATCATGAAAAATTCTTAATGAAGAAACAAATTCACAATTTACTATTTACTAACAAAAAATCACTTCTATGATGAAAAAATTACTTTTTTTATTCATGGCAATGGTCACGTCTGTAAGCCTTTGGGCGCAGGTGACATCATCAAACATCAGTGGTAGGGTAACGGACAGGAACAATGAGCCGTTGCCGTTCGCCACTATTGTAGCAACCCACACGACATCAGGGACACAGTATTACGCTGCTTCTGATGCTGATGGTTACTACCGTATTGGTAACGTCCGTGCCGGCGGCCCATACAAGATGGAAGTCCGCATGGTCAGTTACAAACCTATTGTCGAAGAAGGCATTTTGACCGGATTGGGCGAAACCAAGGTCAAAAACTTCAAGATGGTCGAAGAGTCATACAACCTTGATGAGGTTGTTGTGACAGCTGAAGCGATTCCGAGCGGAATGGACAGTGACCGTGCAGGTACCACGACAGCTGTATCATCAGAGGATATTGTGAAGCTCCCAACAGTGAGCCGCAGCCTTAACGATGTTCTCGCACTGACACCACAGGCTTCATCAACATCAAACGGCCTCGCCATCGGCGGCGGCAACTACCGTCAGTCATACGTCACCGTTGACGGTGCTGCATTCAACAACGCCTTCGGTATTGGCGGCAACCTCCCTGCAGGCGGCAGCCCGATCTCTCTCGACGCTCTTGAGGCAATGACAATCAATGTCACTCCTTTCGATGTCCGCCAGAGTGGTTTCACAGGCGGCGCCATCAATGCTGTCACAAAGAGCGGCACAAATGAATTCCATTTCTCAATCTACGACTATTTCAACAACGACGGTCTCGTCGGCACGAAATACGGAACGAGAAAAGACCCTAAGAATCTTTCACTCTCAAATTCATTGGACAACACATTCGGCGTGTCGGTCGGCGGCCCTATCGTGAAGAACAAGTTGTTCTACTTCGTCAATTTTGAATATAAGGCAGACGAAAAAGTCGCACAGGACAGATTCGCCCGTGAAAACGAAAGCCAGGAATGGGGTGTCGGCACGCAGTATAACATGCCGACAGCCGCACAGATGGATGAGATCAGCAATTACCTCCAGTCAACATACAACTACAATCCTGGCCGTTATCAGGACTATTCAGCCAAGACCCCTGACTTCAAAGTCATGGCCCGTTTGGACTGGAACATCAACAAGAACAACAAGGTCAACATCCGTTACTCAATGGTGAGGGACAAATATTCTTCAGACCCGTCATCATCAATCAGCCCATTGGGAAGCAGCGTTTATAACCGCAAGTCATACGGACGTACATCATACAACGCATTGTATTTTGAAAGCTCACGCTACTATCAGGAACAGAATTTCTCGTCAGTTGCAGGTGAATGGAACTCATCATTCTCAAACGGCCGCGGTAACAACATGCTGCGTTTCACGTATTCACACCAGAACGAGCCTCGCAGCTTCGAGGGCGATTTGTTCCCGACAGTTGATATTCTCCAGACAATTGATGTAAACGGCACCCCGACCAAGGCTGTACTCACATCATTCGGCCCGGACCCGTTCACATACGGTAACCTCCGTGACGTCAGAACAATCGTCGCGACAGACGAGGTGACATACCAGCTCGGCAAGCACGACCTCATCGGCGGTTTCCAGTATGAATGGGACAAGACACAGAACGGTTACATGCAGGGCGGCGCAGGCTACTATGTCTATGACTCATGGACGGATTTCATGAATGGAGCAAATCCTGCTGCATTCGCCATCACATACGGTAACAACGCCAATCACGATCAGGTGTTCCCGTCATTCAAGTACAACCAGTTCTCACTTTACTTCCAGGATGAGATGAACCTCTCGGAGAAGTTCAAACTCTCAGCAGGTATCCGTTTCGAGCTTCCTACATACCCTTCGACATCGGCATACAACACCAACAACGAGTTCCTCAACGGTTGGGATAAAGATGGTGTACACTACAGCATCGCCGACGGTAAGGATAACACAATGTATGGAATGTCAACATCCGACATGCCGAATGCACGCCTCAGCTTCTCTCCGAGAGTCGGTTTCAACTGGGACATCACGGGTGACCGCAAGCTCATCCTCCGCGGCGGTACAGGTCTCTTCACTGGCCGTCTCCCATTCGTGTGGATCGTCTCTTCAGTGGGTAACTCCAACTGCATGCAGAACCAGTATATCAGCAACACACCTGTTGACATTGCCTTCGAGACAAATGTCAACGACATCATAGCAAACAACAGCGCACTTCTTTCAACAGGTGACCTTCCGGCTCCGGCACAGACAACAATCATGGACAAGAACCTCAAGATGCCTCAGGCATGGAAGACAAACCTCGCCCTCGATGCGAAACTCCCTGGCGGTATCAAAGGTACCTTGGAAGGTGTCTTCAGCTATGACGTCACAGCAGTCGCCGTACAGAAACTCGGTATCGTCCGCGATGGTGAGATTTATCTCCCTGGCGAGAAAGAAGGCAGATGGTTATGGAAATCAGAAGGCATAAATAGCTCAAACGGCAGTGCGGTCACACCTTATTATATCACAAACAGCGACAAGCACGGTTACTATGGTTCTATCACAGGACAGTTGAGCAAAGACTTCAAGTGCGGCCTCAGCGTCATGGCAGCTTATACATACGCCAACAGCAAGAACGTCATCGACGGTATCGGCGACCAGGTCACCTCGGCATACAACACCAACACATTCGGTGTCAACGGTTCAAACGCCCAGGAACTCGGCTACAGCTCATACGTCTCACCTAACCGTATCCTCGTCGCCCTCAACTGGACATTCAACTCAGGCAAGCGTTCACAGGAGTCAGTCTCCCTCTACTATGAAGGTGTGAACCTCGCATACGTCAGCGGATACAGCTACTCACGCTACAGCTACACAATGAGCAGCAATGTCAACGGCGATGGCGGCGCAAACAGCCTCATCTACATCCCGACAACATCAGAACTGTTCGCGAAGAACGAAGCAGGCGAATATGTCATGCCATTCGTCAGCGACGTTAACCGTCAGGAATATGAAGACTTCATCAACGGAGACGAATATCTCATGAACCACCGTGGACAGTATGCTGAACGCGGCGGTGTTGTCGCCCCGATGCATCATACTTTCAACTTCAAGTATGAGAGAACCATCGGCCTTGACAAGAACAACTACTACAAACTCACATTCGGCATCGATGTCAAGAACGTCGCTAACCTCATCTACAGAGGCTGGGGCAACTACAAGGAACTCAGTTCAAGCGACATCCTCGCATACGGCAAGAACAAGGACACTGGCGAGATGGAATACACATTCACCAGCCCGAAATGGGGGACATACGCCGGCACATTGTCAACATGGTCAGCTGCACTCAACCTCCGTTTCTCATTCTAATGAACTGAATTATTCAGGAAAAACAAAAAAGGCACCTCGCAAGAGGTGCTTTTTTTGTGTAATAAATTATATGTATTGGATAAAAAATATAATATTTTGTTCAATACAAGCTGAATTCAAGTGATAAATGCAACTTTTTGATTTATCTGACAGCGAATCTTGATTTGGGTGGCGCATTGATGAAGTCAGGAAAGAAGTGGGTCTATATTTCAGACATCCATTTCCATACAGGCATGACCATTATCGTTTTGTCTCCAATATCAATCCTACGCTCTTTGTCATTATATGTAATAATAATTAAGTTGTTGTATGCCAGTCTATTATCTAATTTCAAAAGAGCTTGGCTTTCTCGAACAAACGTTTCGCTGTCATCATCACCCAAACTGTAACAAACCTGAATGGCAATTTTTTTCTCCGGAACAACAAAATCGACCTCCACGTTATGACTGTAGAAAAACACGTTGTTGTCAAGCCCGTATTTGCGGAGCAAAGCCACCGCCACCATGTTTTCGAGCTGCGAAGTGCGGCAGTCGGTGGTCAGCAGTCCGATGATGCCGTTGTCAACGAAATAGAATTTCTGATTGGTTTCACGCTGGGTAAAGCTATCCGCGAAATTTCTCATCGGAAGGATCAGGAAGGCATCCTTTGCGTAACTGGCGTATGAAATGACGGTATTCTTCGAGACTTTTACGCCCGCTGATGTTATCAGATTTGCAACTCGCGTCAAAGCGGTAGGCTGTTTCACACTCTCCGCTAATTTCTTGAACATCAGACGAAGAATATTCGGGTTTTCCACCTTGTTGCGAAGAGCGATGTCGCCAAGAAATATTTTTTGATAAACAGAAAGCAGATATTCTTTCTTTCCAGGTAAAGATGCACATTCAGGGAAACCGCCATGTTGGACATAATCGTCAAGCAAAGCCTCAACAGCATTAATATTTTGGCAATCAACGTCAAAGGTGTAATGGTTGGCTGTGGCAAATTCCAAAAAACTATAAGGGAAAACATTTTGCACGACATATCGTCCGCCGAGTGTCGTGGCGACATCGGTGCTGAGCATCTTCGCGTTTGAACCGGTGATATAGACCGTATATTTCTGGTCGGCCAAACGGCGGGCGAACTTCTCCCAGCCATCAATATTTTGTATCTCATCGAGAAACAGCATCGGTCTGTTGCCATTCATACAGAAATGGGCGGCAAAAATGGAATCAAAGTCATGAACATCAAATCCGAGCAGACGGTCGTCTTCAAAATTAAGGTACAACATATCATCCCATGAGTACCCGTTGGCAAGCAGTTCCTGCATCCGTTGAAAAAGAAGAAACGATTTTCCGGCGCGTCTCGCTCCAACCAAAACATATCTGAAATGGTCATAAAACAGAAAGTCACGTTTCACAACTTGCATATTCTCAACCATTTCGCGATTTTGCCTCAACACTTCTGCCAAAATTTCTTTGTTTATCATATCCGATTTTTTTGCAAAAATACAATTTTAGTCAATATATAAGCCGAAATTTATAACAATTAATTTAGGTCTGTATTTTAGCCAAAATTTAATACTTCAATATATTGGTCAATTTGCAGACTAAAATTGATATTTATGATACTGTCGAATATTTTTCGGATAATGAAATTTTTCAAGGACATGATCTGATGCTGAAAAATATTTTCAGGCAATCAGTTTTTAAAATAAAAAAGGTTAAAACGTTGAAATACAATGTTTTAACCTTATAATGAAGTACCCCAGCTGGGAATCGAACCCAAATCTAAAGTTTAGGAAACTTCCGTTCTATCCGTTGAACTACCGGGGCAACTTTTCGGCTGCAAAGATACTAATTTTTTCAATCTGCCGCCATTTATATTTTCTAATTATGTAAATTTGCAAAGTTTTTTGAATCATGAATAAAAAGATTTCTAAGTCATTGTCTTACACGGCGTTTCTCGCTCTCGGACTTGCTCTGCTGTGGTTCAGTTTCCGCAACGTTGACCTGCACGGGCTCTGGAACGACGTGAAAAACGCAAAAATCTCGTGGCTTTTGTTGAGTTTGTTATGTCTCGCCGCATCGTTGTTCTTCAGGGCGTTGCGCTGGAACATCCAGATTGAGGCGATGGGCTGCAAGACGCGCGTGTCGTCAACCTACGGCGCCGTGCTGATTGCGTATTTCGCCAACTGCATCTTCCCGCGACTCGGCGAGGTGGTGCGCTGCTCCGTCCTAAAACGCAGGGAGAACATCCCGTTCGACAAAAACCTCGGCAGCGTCGTCTCCGAACGCATCATCGACCTGTGCGTGCTGCTCCTGCTCGCATTCTTGGTAATCGTCTTCCAATGGCAACTGCTCGGAAGCCTCATCACATCGTGGATGATACCATTAATTAATAAGGTGAGAGATAACATCCTTCTTGGCGTTGCCGCTGCTGCTGCGGCCGTTGTTTCCGTAATCGTCATCATCAGGCTTTGCAGGAGAAGCAGTAGGCTCGCCAGAATCTGGCACGGCTTCGCCGATGGAGTAAAGAGCGTCGTCACGATGAAAAGGAAGTGGCGTTTTGTCCTTTACACTTTAGGCGTCTGGGGCTTTTATGTCGTCATGACATGGCTGCCGTTTTACATGCTGGGCGAGACGTCGCAACTCGGTTTCGTCGAGGCCGTCACGCTTCTCGGAATCGCGACATTGGGCGTCGTAGCACCCGTCCCGGGCGGCATCGGCACATATCATTTCATCTGCATAACGTTGTTGAGCGGTTTCTACGGGATCTCCGAGCAGACTGCCGGCTCCTTTGCAGCATTAAACCACGGCTCGCAGATGATTTTTTACATCATCACCGGAGTCGTGGCTTATGTCGTTATGATGTTTTTTGATAAAAGAAAACCAAGCAACGAATGATTAATCCAAATATTCGTAGGTGTATGTCCTGACGGTTCTTGTTCTATGAAGTGTTCCTCCGTAGTTATCGCTTCTTGATATATGAGTCCTTATGGCTTTTGTTGGATATTGTTTGCTGTTGTAACTGTATTCGATAGTTATAGGACCTTCGTCGTAGTCTAAACTGGTGCAGTTGTTGGCCGAAAGTTTGTATCCCATATCATCAAGACCCCAGCTGAACAGGTAAAATAAAGTGGCGTTAAAGTCGCAATACGGATTCTTGCCATTATCGTAAGAGTTGAATCTGGCAATCCAATCTATCTCGTTTTCATCATCATCGCTGATTGTCAGTTTCGATAAATTGTCTCCATTCCAATAGAAATTGACGCCAAAATATTCTTCGTCCATTATTCCTTCGATTTTTTTGATTTTGTTATTTGAATAGCTGACATCAAGTGAACCATCGTCCGTTCTTATGCTGGAGATTCTATCACCTGTATAACTGATTTCATAAATGTAGCCTTCTTCAAGAAATTTCACAAGCTTATTATTGTCATCATAAATATAATCATCTGTAAATGAGCCGTATCCGATACCCTCACATATCGTAAAACTACTTGGCTTGTTGCCATTCCACGTCCAACTTTCTTTCTTGTACTTCTCATTATACATTGTTTGTGTTGTCACCCAAGTGACTCCATTGTCATAGGATTCTTCTTGATAGTAGACGCTTTCATCCCATATAGCACTGAGTCTTGCTCCGATAGTCTGTGCGCCGCCCGGTGTGCCGCCATTGTTGCTGTCCTTGTCTTTGTTGCACGATGCAAGGAAAATCATGCAGATTGCCAATGCTGATAATAATACTTTTTTCATTGTGAATGATTTTTTTGTTGATAATAAATTTTGCGCTGCGAAGTTACGTTTTTATTTTTAATAATGTTTATTTTTGCAAAAAATTTTTATGAACCACTTTGAAAAAATAAATAATAAAATCCTTGACGGAGAAGGTCTCGAAAAATGGCTTGAGGAATGTCGCCGAAGCGGGAAGAAAATCGTGTTTTCAAACGGTTGTTTCGACATCCTGCACCGCGGCCATGTTGAATATCTGTCGAAAGCCGCCGCGAAAGGCGATGTCTTGATAATCGGCTTGAACACCGACGCTTCCGTGCGACGTCTGAAGGGTTCGTCACGTCCCGTCAACGATGAGAAATCCCGCGCCTTCGTGCTCGCCGCTCTCGGTTTTGTCAGCGCAGTGACGCTTTTCGATGACGACACGCCTTATCAATTAATTAATAAGGTGCAGCCCGATGTCCTCGTGAAGGGCAGCGACTACAAACCTGAAGACATAGTCGGCTACGACATCGTGATGGCGAAAGGCGGTCGCGTCGAGACAATCGAGTTGGTGGATGGGTTCTCAACGACAAAAACTATTGAGAAACTTTCAGTTCACGCAGATTAATTTTGTCCCGCAGATTTCGCAGATTGCACGCAGAATAGATAATTCTTATGTGTTACATCTGCATGATTTGCGGGAAATATATTTTTACTTGATTTGAAGTACCAATCCTTTCAAATATGCGCCTTCCGGGTGATAAATATTTATCGGATGGTCTTCAGGTTGCGAGAGTTGGTGCAGAATCCTGACTTTCCGGCCGGTTTCGATTGCCGCCGCCATCACGATGCTTTGGAACTGAGCCCTGTCAACAGCTTGTGAACAGCTGAAAGTGAACAGCAGTCCGCCGTCTTTGATTTTTTTGATTGCTTCTTTGTTGATGAATTTATATCCGAGCAGACCGCCGGCTCCTTCGCAGCGTTAAACCACGGCTCGCAGATGATTTTTTACATCATCACCGGAGTCGTGGCTTATGTCGTTATGATGTTTTTTGATAAAAGAAAACCAAGCAACGAATAGTCAGTTGAAACTATTCAACGTAAGAATATGATATTGTGTATGTATAATTATATTTATACATATATTGGGCATAGTCGCTTTGGTATGCTTGTCCCGAAATCATCTCCATTGGATAGTCTTCATAGTAGTTGTATTCATACTCGCTTATTTCACCATCTTCTATTATCATTGTACAATTGTTCTTCGACATCCTCTCAAGATCTTCATCAAACAAATTTTTGCACAATAAAGAGTTGTTGCCATGATAAGGATTTGCTGCATTATCATAGATGTATCTTTTGGTATAAGTTTCCAAATCATCAGCGTCAAATACCGTCACTTCCACAACATTGCCGTTTTCCCATTTGAAGGTTAATTCATCACCAACATCACGTGTGTTTTTGACATCTTTAAGGAAATTGGAACGATGTATTTTCTCTGATTTCCAATCAGAAACGTATGCAAGTTTAAATTTTATTATTTTCCCTTCGGAGTCACATGTGACATTCCATTTTTCAACTTCATAACCATCTTCAAAAAATTCAATGTTTGATAATCTTTTGTTAGTATAGGAAAACTTGATTGACCAGGAGTCGTTGTCTTTGCATTCTGTTTCTCTTATCTCTGAAACGAGGTTGTCGGAATTGTAAAAGAATTCCTCCATATATGAGAGTATTCCATTATTGTTGTAATTTTTAATCCTTTTGATTTTATCTCCATCCCATTCCCAACGGTCTTTGTCAGAATAGTTTGATGATGAATTTAATGTCCATGTCTCTCCGTAATCTTCTGAAGACCAGCTTTGGTAAAATTCATCATAGTGAACCTGTGAGATTTTTTTCAGAACGGTCTGCGTGCCACCCGGTGTGCCGCCATTGTTGCTGTCCTTGTCTTTGTTGCACGATGCAAGGCAAATCATGCAGATTGCCAATGCTGATAGTAATGCTTTTTTCATTTTGTATGAGTTTTGGTTGATAATTATTAATTTTTACGCCGCAAAGTTACCTTTTTTTTTTAATAATGCTTATTTTTGCAAAAATTTTTTATGAACTATTTCAAGAATATCAATAACAAAATCCTTGACGAAAAAGGTCTCGCGAAATGGCTTGGGGAATGTCGCCGAAGCGGGAAGAAAATAGTGTTTTCAAACGGTTGTTTCGACATCCTGCACCGCGGCCATGTTGAATATCTCTCAAAAGCCGCCGCGAAAGGCGATGTCCTGATAATCGGCTTGAACACCGACGCTTCAGTGAAACGGTTGAAAGGCCCGACACGCCCCGTCAACGATGAGAAAGCCCGCGCCTTCGTGCTCGCCGCCCTCGGTTTTGTCAGTGCGGTGACGCTTTTCGATGACGACACGCCCTATCAATTAATTAATAAGGTGCAGCCCGATGTCCTCGTGAAGGGCAGCGACTACAGGCCTGAAGACATAGTCGGCTACGACATCGTGACGGCGAAAGGCGGTCGCGTCGAGACAATCGACCTCGTGGAAGGCTTTTCTACAACAAAAACAATTGAAAAACTCAGCAAATAAAGAAATTTCCGTATCTTTGCGGGATTTAAATTCTGAATACCATGACACCATTATACCCCGTTATCAAGCTTCACAAAGGCAAAGACGATGCCGTGAGGCGTTTTCATCCATGGATCTTCTCCGGCGCGATAGAATCAGGTCCCGAAGGCCTTCAAGCCGGTGATATTGTGACAGTTACAGACAGTAACGATGAGATTGTCGGCACAGGTTTCTGCGAGGCAGGCAACATCGCCGTGAAACTTCTCTCGTTTGAGAACACAAAAATCGGCGCGATGTTCTGGCAGCAACGCCTCAACGCCGCCTTCGAGACTCGTAAAGCCCTCGGATTCGTTGACAATCAACATACTAACTGCTACCGTCTCGTACATTCCGAAGGCGACGGACTCCCGGGACTTATCATCGACATCTATGGAAAGACCGCTGTCATTCAAGCACAGACTGAAGGAATGGCGTTGAACATCAAGGCGATAGCTCTCGCACTTGAGGCTATTCCTGATTTGAAGCTTGAAGCTATATACAACAAGAGTTCGGAAGCTATGCAACGAATGGGCAAGGACGCTGTTGATGACGGCTATCTCCTTGGCGGAAAATGCGAAGACTTTGTCCTTGAAAACGACTCTAAGTTTCTGGTTGACTGGGAGGAAGGGCAGAAGACCGGTTTCTTCCTCGACCAGCGTTGCAACCGCGATCTGGTGAGAAGACTCGCGAAAGACCGCACCGTGCTGAACACTTTCTGTTACACCGGCGGCTTCTCCGTGACGGCGTTGCAGGGCGGCGCACGACAGGTCGTCTCCGTCGATAGCTCAAAGAAGGCTATTGCAGTCTGTGAAAAAAACATAGAGTTGAACGGCTTTTCAACGGGAGCGAATCCGAGCATCGATGAGGATGCCAAGCTGTATCTTCAGAATATGCCTGAAAATCAATTTGATATGATTATCCTCGACCCGCCGGCATTTGCAAAGAATCACAAATCATTGCATCGCGGACTTCTCGGATATAAATTCATCAACAAAGAGGCAATCAAAAAGATAAAAGACGGCGGACTGCTGTTCACTTTCAGCTGCTCGCAAGCCGTTGACAAGGCTCAGTTCCAAAGCATCGTGATGGCGGCGGCAATCGAAACCGGCAGAAAAGTCAGGATCCTGCACCAACTCTCACAGCCCGAAGACCATCCGATAAACATCTACCACCCCGAAGGCGCTTATCTCAAAGGCCTTGTCCTTCAAATAGGGTGAAGGAGATTGAGGAGATTAGGAGTTTGAGGTGATTGAGGTGATTAGGAGTTTGAGGTGATTGAGGAGATTAGGAGTTTAAGGTGATTGAGGAGATTAGGAGTTTGAGGTGATTGAGGAGATTAGGAGTTTAAGGTGATTGAGGAGATTAGGAGTTTGAGGTGATTGAGGAGATTAGGAGTTTAAGGTGATTGAGGAGATTAGGAGTTTGAGGTGATTGAGGAGATTAGGAGTTTAAGGTGATTGAGGAGATTAGGAGTTTGAGGTGATTGAGGAGATTAGGAGTTTAAGGTGATTGAGGAGAT
>CALBNV010000009.1 GCA_937896895.1 uncultured Bacteroidales bacterium
GCCGTTCCAGCTCACGCCGTTGCCGAAGCTGTTGATGTCGTTCCAGCTGACGTTGTTGCCGTTGCGCACGCCGTCAGCGTTGTTGAAGAAGCCGTCCGACTGCCCGTGGGCCGACGGCGGGAGTGTCAGCGCGAGCAGCAGCGCCGCGGCTGACATCACGCCTCTGATCTTTTTGGATTTCATCTTGATCTTCATCCAGTTTTCCTCCTTTCTGTTAGTTAGTTATTATATTCAATTGTTTTCAGGTGTTTCAGGTATTCAGGTGCCGGCGCATGGAAACGCCGAAAGGCCGACAGTCACTGACTGACGGCGCGTATTTCTGTCTTAAAAAATCTAACTAATTGATTATTAATGACTTGTACAGGGGGGGGTAATACTCAAGCCCGACGGCGCAGTCACACGCGCCGGAAGCCACTGTGTGCGATATTTCACGAGTACTTTTTTCATACGGGCGGCAAAAGTACAACAATTTTTGATACTGCGAACAAAAATTTTTCTTTTTGCACCACGGAGTTATTTTTCCACCACAAATTTTATAAAACTTCATGCAGCAAATATCAGTTTTTTACGTTATCCATAATATGTGACTTATATTTTCGCCACAATAATCACTACTTTCACCACATATCAGCCATTTAACAACATTTTTAACCACAACTACACCTGATTTCTCAGTGTTGTGTTTTTCGATGTACTTTTGCATCGTTTTCAAACATACGA
The DNA here is from genome assembly GCA_937896895.1 of uncultured Bacteroidales bacterium. Taxonomy (GTDB): domain Bacteria; phylum Bacteroidota; class Bacteroidia; order Bacteroidales; family F082; genus Limimorpha. Next base: position 721 of record CALBNV010000009.1, read on the forward strand.
ACAATGGAAGAAAAAAGAATCTTCGACATTCTGGCGACTTACATCAGGAAGCACCCCGATCAGGAATGCGCACTTGCAAAGAAAGAAAATGGTGCATGGAGGAAGTACAGCATACAGGAATATGTCGAGACAACCAACTTGCTGAGTTACGCTTTTATTAGATTAGGTGTTGAGAAAGACGACAAAGTCGCCATAATAAGCAGCAACCGTCCTGAATGGAACATGCTCGACATGGCGATACAGCAGGTAGGAGCCGTCACGGTGCCGATTTACCCGACGATAAGCAAGGAAGACTACCGCACCATCATCAACAACTGCGAGGCGAAGATTGCCATCGTAGAAGGCATCGCCGTCCTCAACAAAATCGAGGAGATCAGAGATGAGATCCCGTCGCTGAAGGCGGTTTACACTTTCGTGAAAAGAAAAGACGAATATCCGACTTGGGATGACCTTATTAATATAGGCAGGGAAAACCGAGTGGCGGAAAAGCTTGAGAGGCGCAAGGCTGCTGTTGACGCGAAAGACTGCGCCACCATCATTTACACATCAGGCACGACGGGCACGCCCAAAGGCGTGATGCTTTCGCACTCAAACATACTCGGACAGATAGAGAACCTGCGGCAGACACCGTCGAAAGACTCCACTCGCGCGTTCAGTTTCCTGCCGATATGCCACGCATACGAGAGAACCCTCGTGTATCTGTATCAATATCTCGGGATGTCGGTCTATTACGCCGAGAGTCTTGCCACTATCGCGCAGGACATGAAGGAGATTCACCCGACCATGATGACATGTGTGCCGCGCCTTCTGGAGAAGATTTACACCAAAGCACGTCAATCAGGGCAGAAACAGAAAGGCATCAAGAAAAGCATTTTCTATTGGGCGATGAACCTCGCGGAGAAATACAAGGTAGAAGGCAGAAGCTGGTTTTACAATTTCAAGCTGCGCATCGCCGACAAGATGGTTTACAGCAAGATACGGAAGAACCTCGGTGCCGAAGACTTCGACATCATCGTTTCGGGCGCGGCGAGCATACAGCCGAACATCTCGGCATTCTTCTCGGCGATAAAAATGCCTGTTTACGAAGGCTACGGCATGACGGAATGCTCGCCTGTCATCTCGACGAGTTCCAACGCGCCCCACGGCAGAGAAGCGGGGTTTGTAGGGCCGATACTGCCCGGCACAGAGGTGAGAATCAGCGATGCGGGTGAGATTTTGGTCCGTGGCCACAACGTGATGATGGGCTATTACAAGATGCCGGAACTCACCGCAGAAGTCATAGACAAAGACGGCTGGTTCCACACTGGCGACATCGGGAACATCAACGAATACGGGCAGATGAAGATAACCGGAAGGATCAAAAACCTCTTCAAGACCTCGCTCGGCAAATACATCAACCCCGACATCATCGAGAGCAAATTCACGGAATCGGGGTTCTTCGAGAACGTCGTCGTCTTCGGCGAGAACGAGAAATTCGCAGCGGCATTGATAGTACCCGACTTCTCTTTCCTGAAAACATGGTGTCAGAAACACAACATCAATTTCACGAATCCGGCGGAGACGTTGAAAATCAAGGAGGTTACCGACCGCCTTTCAGCCGAGGTGAAGAAAATCAACGCCTTGTTCGGCGACACCGAACGAATCAAGCGCTTCAGGTTCATCACCGACGAGTGGACACCCGCCAACGGAATCCTCACCCCCACCCTAAAAGTCAAGAGAGCCGTGATCCAAAAGAAGTATCACGATGACATCAACAAGCTTTTCCGCGAAGGGAATGACTAAAGCCAAAAAAGAGGGATTGCAAATCAACACAGTCCCTCTTTTCCTGATATTGAAATCTTAATAGTATCTTATCTCAACGCGCCGGTTCAACGCCTTATGCTTCTCTGTGTCGTTAGGCACGAGCGGGCGGTTCTCGCCGTACCCCGTCGCTGACATCCGGTCTCCGCTGATTCCTCTTGAAGCCAAGGCTTCTTTCACCGAGTTGGCCCTTTGCAATGAGAGTTCGGCGTTATGCCGTTCATCACCGCTGTTATCGGTGAAGCCAAGGATCTCGACCTTCACCATCGGATTAGCCAGGAGATAACTGGCGACAGAATCAATGACAGAGAATGACGATGAGTCAAGGACGGCACTGTTCAGTTTGAACTTTATGTCGTGCAAAACAAAACGTTGCGGTTCAATTTCCTCAGGGCTGTTGTCTTGACCGAGTTCAAACGAGTAAATGTCAAAGCCGCCGAAGCCGCCTTCACGGACTGACGAGATATATCCGGTTTTCCCGTCGGCGCTCACCGCAAAGGAGATCTCATCATCGGGCGTGTTCAGCGGATAGCCGAGATTGACAGGCTGTCCCCACTCGCCTTTGTCATTACGTTTGCACATGAAGACGTCATATCCGCCCATTCCGGGGAGTCCGTCGGAGACGAAATACAATGTCTTTCCGTCGGGATGAATGAACGGCGACATCTCATTGCCTTTGGTGTTCACATTATTGATAGCCCGTGGGTTATTCCATTTGCCATCAAACCAGTCGCTCACATACAGGTCGGTTGTCTCATTGACCCTTGAGTAACGGGTGAAATACAGCCTTTTGCCATCAGCATCGACACATGGTTGTGACTCGACCGTAGGTGTATTGACTACCTTTCCGAGATTCTGGGGCTTCCCCCATGTGCCACCTTCATATTCAGACACATAGACATCGCCTCTGCCGTTGCTGTCAAGCCAGTCGATGCCGACGAAGTACATCTTTTTCTGGTCAGGAGAGATGTTGACCGCCCCCATTCTTTTCTTGTTGTTCCAATTGAGATTCATCGGGACTGACGGAAGGCACTGGTTGTCAACGATTGTCGAATAATACACACCCTCTATTCTGAATCCATCGGCATCTTTCTCAACCAGACGACGTGTGAAATAAATCTTGCTGCCATCGGGAAGAATCTGATTGATGTACTCATCACCGTCAGTGTTGACATTTTCGCCAAGATTAACCGGATGGAAATCAACAGGGTTTTTGACAGCCGCCTCACGGAAAACCGCATTTTCAAGCAGTCTCCTTGCCACTCTCATCTGGTCGTCTTTGACATTTTTCAGGCTGCAATACCACGTCAGCACCCTGACAGCCTTGGAATACTCACCTTTTTTATCGTACAGATCAGACAACTTTATTGCGTTTAGCGGAAAGGCCATCGAATCGACAGCTAAGGATCTTTCATAATACTCAATCGCCATATCATCATCGCCGACAGCAATGCCGATATTGGCTTTTCTCTGCAACGCCTCGATGAATTTCCCGTCGCAATCTATTGACCTATCGACGAATCTCAAAGCATCTTCATAATTTTTTTTCTGAATTTTATTTGTGGCTTTCTTGTAAAGTCTGACTGCCTTTTTGGAAGAAGTATGATAAGTCTGACCGGCAGCGACACCCGATGACAACGCCAGCGCGACAAGCACCACGGCTGTCACCACAACAGATGAAACATGAGAATTACCCTTCATATAAAGTCATTTTTATTTCCTCTTACGAGCTTGTAAAGTGTTATACAGCAATGAGACTATTGTCATAGGCCCCACTCCACCCGGCACCGGCGTGATTTTTGAGGCGACCTTTGCAACTTCTTCAAAATCGACGTCACCTTCAATGCGATAGCCTTTTTCCTCAGTATCGTCTGGTATGCGATGAATGCCGACATCGATGACGACCGCACCTGGCTTGACCATGTCGGCCTTGAGGAACAACGGTTTTCCTATGGCTACTATGAGTATGTCGGCCTGTCGGGTTATCTCCTTCAGGTTCTGCGTTTTGCTATGGCAGATGGTCACCGTCGCGTCGGCGCCTTTTCTCGAAAGCATCACGCTGATAGGTGTCCCGACGATATTTGAACGCCCCAGCACCACCACGTGTTTGCCGCATGTCTCTATGCCGCTGCGTTTCAGAAGCTCGACGATGCCCGCCGGCGTTGCAGGCAGGAAGCACTCTTCACCAAGTTGCATGAGGCCGATGTTAACAGGTGTGAAGCCGTCAACATCCTTTTTGTAGCTGATGGAATGCACCACCTTTCTCTCGTCGATGTGTTTCGGCAGAGGAAGTTGGATGATGTAACCGTCAATTTCGTCATCCTTGTTCAGGAAATCGACCAAGTCAAGGACTTCCTTTTCCGTTGCCGTTTCCGGAAGGCGATATACCGATGATGTGAAGCCGACCGAATGGCAGGCTTTCTCCTTTGAAGCGACGTATGTCTTGCTTGCGCCGTCCTCACCAACGATAACTGCGGCGAGATGCGGGGCAGCCAGGCCTCTGTCGAGCATGTCCGCAACCTCGGCTGCTATCTCTTTTTTCATTGCATCAGCGATGACTTTACCATCAATGATTTTTTCTTCCGATACTGTCATTTCTCTAATCTTTTATCTTTAATCTTTAATCTCTAATCTCTAATCTCATCTCCTTTGGTTGCGTTTTGCCTGCTGCATCATCTGCATCATCTTCTTGGCTCCGCCTGTCGTCATCATGCGCATCATCTTTGACGTCTCCTCAAACTGTTTGATGAGTCGGTTCACCTCGTTGATGTCGTTGCCTGAGCCTGACGCTATCCTTCTCTTCCTGCTTCCGTTGATAAGTTTCGGGTTTTCTCTTTCCTCGGGTGTCATCGAGCCGATGATGGCTTCGATGCTCTTGAAAGCGTCTTCATCGATGTCCTCGTCTTTTATCTTGTTCATTCCCGGAATCATTCCGGCGAGGTCTTTGATGCTGCCCATCTTCTTGATCTGCTGGATCTGTTTCAGGAAGTCGTTGAAATTGAACTCATTCTTGACGAGTTTCCTCTTGAGTTTCTCGGCTTCTTCAGCATCGAACTGCTCTTGTGCGCGTTCGACGAGAGAGACGATGTCGCCCATGCCGAGGATACGGTCGGCCATGCGTTTGGGATAGAAGACGTCGAGTGCGTCCATTTTTTCGCCGAGACCGACAAACTTTATCGGTTTCTCGACGACGGTGCGTATCGTCAATGCAGCGCCGCCGCGTGTGTCGCCGTCGAGTTTCGTGAGGACGACACCGTCGAAATCAAGGCGGTCATTGAACGCTTTCGCCGTGTTCACGGCATCCTGGCCTGTCATGGCATCAACCACGAACAATGTCTCCTGCGGCTTGACCGTGTTCTTCACATTGGCGATCTCGTTCATCATCTCTTCATCGACGGCTAAACGGCCCGCCGTATCGATGATCACCACGTTCTTTCCATCTTTCTTAGCCTTTTCTATGGCATGTTGCGCAATCTGAACAGGGTTCTTGTTGTCGTCTTCCGAATACACTTCGACCCCGACTTGTTCGCCAAGGACTTTCAGCTGGTTGATAGCAGCCGGACGATAGACGTCGCCGGCGACAAGCACCACGCTCTTGCCTTTCTTGTTTTTCAGATAGTTGGCGAGTTTCGCGGAGAATGTCGTCTTACCTGAACCTTGAAGACCGGCTATCAAAATCACCGTCGGGTTGCCCTTGAGGTTCAGCTCGGAATGCTCACCGCCCATGAGTTCAGCCAGTTCATCGTGCACGATCTTCACCATCAGCTGTCCTGGCGACACCGCCGTCAGGATCTTCTGACCGAGAGCCTTCTCCTTGATTGTATTTGTAACGTCTTTTGCAATTTTAAAACTCACGTCCGCTTCAAGCAGAGCTTTCCTTACTTCCTTAAGTGTCTCAGCCACATTGATTTCGGTGATATAACCGTGACCTTTCAACACTTTGAACGAACGTTCTAATTTTTCGCTTAATCCCTCAAACATATTTCTTCGTTTTATGCGTGCAAAAATAGCAATTTTTTATATATATTTCGGAAACTTTTTATCAATAAATTCAATCAATAATCGCAGAAAAGCTCGAAATGATACTGCATGTATGCCTTGCCTTGTTCGACGATGCTGTCACGGACTTCATCGGGAAGAGTGACATCGGTGGGGCCATGGAGATTTGAATAGATGAAGCTGCCTTCTTTTGTCTTCCATCCGAAGCCATTGTTGAGTTCGAAATACGCAAACGGACGATAGCAATAATTGAAGACATCCTTGCTCCATAAAAACTCATCATGATTAAGTCCGAACTGTGACAGCAACGTGGCGGGAAAATCGAGGCTGCTGCAAATCTTGTCGAACGTCTTGCCGCGCAGTGAGTCATCTAACGGCTCGCCCACTACAAGCAGCGGAATCTGGTGATACTCAAACGATTCCAACGGGTAATTCTTATCCGTCTCGTGGCTGTGATCCGCGACGAAGACAAAAATAGTGTTATCATACCACGGTTGCGTCTTGGCTGTCTCCATGAAAATCTTGAGTGCATAATCAGAATAATGCGCACTATTCATAAAGTCGCTTTCGAGCTCAATCCACTCAAGTTTCTCCAAAATCTTCGGATAGTCGTACGGCGAGTGACTGCTTTGCGTGAACACCGTCGTAAAGAACGGCTCCGGCTGTCCTGTCACTTGTTTCGCCACCCACGGCAGCATATCGGTGTCGTGATAGCCGAGTTTCCCCGAACTGAATTTCTGCGTAACATCTTTATGATCAACGATTTTATCAAAATTATTATATCTCAGGTATGAAAGTATATTGGCATAATTCAGCTCACCACCATAGTAGTAACTCGTGTAATAGCCGATGGAGTCAAGCGGTGACAGGAGTGACGGCAAGGCATAATATTTTTCCGGATGGTTGGTGATTGTAGTAAGCGGCAGTCCGGGGAAGCCGCCGAAGATATTAGCCTGCGCCTGTTCCGAACGGTTGGCGCTCGCGTAGATATTCGTGAACAAAAGACCATCTTTTTCCATCTCATGAAAATTCGGTGTGACGCTCGGGTCGCCGCCCAACGACTCCACGAGGTCGGCCGACCAGCTTTCAAGAAGAACCACCATTATATTCGGCCTTTCTATTTTCGAGATATGACAAACAGTTGAATCACAATCTGTTTCATGAGTCTTAATCGTAATATCCTTCGCGACTTCAGAATCCATGTAACAGAAGTTCGAGCGCTCGTTCATCTGATGGACATTGGTCATGTTTTCAAGAAGATTGTACGCCGGATTGACCGCTATGACATTGGCGAGTTTGTAATTGCTGAAATATCCCGAGCTTGTCGAGATGGGAATCTCGTTGAATCCGCCTCTCATCCCCAAGAAAAGAAGTCCGAGCGACAGCACAAAACAAATCGGGTACGAGAACCAATAACCCTTCCGCGGATTGTCAAACTTGTCGGTAGGCTCAATCCATTTCACGTACCACCAGCAGAACATGAGGGTGAACGCCGCCCACATCGAGACAAGCTCGATCGTCTGTGTCGTTGACGCCGTGTTAATCACCTCGGCTGGGTTCTTCAGATATAGTAACGCCTTGTAATTCAATTTAGTACGCCATTCACCATAGACACCCATCTCGCCCATCACAATCAGAATGTAAACAGCGATAATGATATAGAAATACCACCGCATCCATTTGAACTTGGTGTTTTCATTTATGCAGACTCCAACGAACATCGCGACAGCCGGCAAGACCATGATATAACACGCCGTCGCGATGTCAATCGGGAATGACTTCACGAAGCTCTTGAGCACCTCCGTGTACGGAATTTGCTCCACATCGATGAGTTGCCAATAATAAAAAGCAAACACAACTCTCATCGACTCAAACATGATAATCAAGAAAATCAACACTTTAAGAAGTGTCATGATATATTTTTTCATCGTTTTAAATTTTTGCAAAATTAATAATTTTTTTGCTAATTTTGCACAATTTTATTTGTAAAGAACATGATAAAAGATAACTTTGAAACAGTAAGAAAATCAATACCTTCTGGCGTTCTGTTGGTCGCCGTGTCGAAGACCAAGCCCGTTGAAGACCTACAGGAAGCCTACGATGCGGGGCAACGCGTCTTCGGCGAGAACCACGCTCTTGAGATGCGCGACAAACACGAGGTGCTGCCCAACGACATCGACTGGCACTTCATCGGGCATCTTCAGACAAACAAGATAAAATACATCATTCCGTTTGTCAGGCTGATTCATTCCATCGACACGTTCAACCTCTTGCAATATGTTAATAAAGAAGCTGTTAAGCATGACAGAGTCGTTGACTGCCTGCTTCAGTTCCATGTTGCAGAAGAGGAGACGAAATTCGGCTTGAGCATCGAAGAGGCTGAAGTAATGATGGATTCGGAGGCGTTCAAATCGCTGAAGAACGTGCGTATCTGCGGCGTGATGGGGATGGCGACGAACACCGACAACCAGGTTCAGATAAGGAAAGAGTTCCGTCATCTGAAAGAGATTTTCAGCATATTAAAATCAAAATATTTCACTGATTGTGAATATTTCAAAGAGATTTCAATGGGAATGTCGCACGACTATCAGCTTGCGATTGAAGAAGGCTCAACAATGGTGAGAGTCGGGAGCAGGATTTTCGGCGAGAGGAACTACAATGTTTAGTTTGGAGAGTGGAGTTTGGAGAGTGGAGTTTGGAGGGTGGAGTTTGGAGAGTGGAGTTTGGAGAGTGAAGTTTGGAGAGTGGAGTTTGAAGAGTGGAGTTTGGAGAGTGGAGTTTGGAGAGTGGAGTTTGGAGAGTGGAGTTTGGAGAGTCAATGGTTTTTGTTTTTTCTTACGAGCTTGAATATCACGGTAGTAAGAAGGGCATACGCCGCCCACAACGCCGCCGTCCAAAGCCATGAAACATGGTCAAGACGTTGGGAGACGATGCTTTCGCTTTCATGACGCGTTATCGGATTGAGCCACATCGTCGTGCCATCAAAGAATGTGATTTCCGTGCGCACGTATGTATCTGCCGGCTGTATCTCGTACCCGACCACAAATGTCGAATCAGCGAAACGTTCACCTTGCAAAATCATTCCGCCCTGACCTATGAACCGAGCTTTTCGGATAGGCTTAGAGACTCTCACATCAAACTGATTTCCAACAAGTTGCGCCTTCTGTAGATAAGGCATATCACGCTTGAAACGCGCGACCTTGTCATCCATCGCCTCACTCCTGTCAAGGTCAAAGTCGATGCCGTAGGCATTTCCGGCAAGGAGATTCTCAAGCAACGTCTCGGCATCATTATCCTTCGCGTTCACATACGTAATTCTTAGTGCAATATCATTGACAACAAACACGTTATGTGTATCATCATCGGCAATAAGATAAACCAGATGGCCGTTCGACAACGCGCAGTCCCAGTGTGCGGGTGAATTTTCGAAGCCGTTAAGCACCTCCATAATCCTATAGTTGCTCAGGTATTTAAAGTCTTCGGGGTTGTATCCGCCTTCCACGAACGCCGGATGCGCCACGCATACAGTCTTGTTTTGCTCACCTAACTTATTGATTGTATGCTGCTTCATGCTCAACGTCTGTCCGAAGAAATAATCAACCCGCCTGACTTTCTCCGCGCCAAGACAGAGCTGATGAATTTTCCAAACATTCCAGCCGTGTTCGTATGCCGGAATGAAACTCTCATCCTTATCTCGTTCATAATCATTTATTTTGTTGTAATCCGAGATGCCGATGTGGTCGTATTCAAAAAGCCTGTACATCGAATCATAGACTGCATTTTCATTGACGCGACCGTTCGTCACGCCGCAATATTGCGCGGTATGTCCGTGAAAATTGCAGCGTTTCCAAGCCGTTGAATCCATGTCCTGATAAGGGTTGTGAAGATATTCCCCATGAAAAGGCTGCGGCTCGTCGAAGACATAAACCGGCACGAAAATGTTCATCGCCACCAAAACAGCGAGTGCAGCCAGAAACACGTAAAGAACACACTTCAAAATTCTTTTCATAAACAATTGATTGACAATTACTTTTCCAGACCAAAGGCATCCGCGACCTTTTCGTAATCGCCGTAGTCGATGTCCTGATGCGAGGCGTATGAAGTCGCATCGATGAGGACGACCTTAAACATCAATGGTTCTTGGTCATAATAGCCACGCAGCAAGTCTTCATGTTTCTGAAGGTCGGAATTAGTCCAGAAAATCGAGAAGCCGTAGTCATAATAGGACGTCTCCAAAACCGATGAGTATGAATCGGTCATCACCATTGTCATAGGCAGCTGATGCCAGGCATAGATTTCAGAACTCGGATTTTCGAGATACACAAGCAATGCGCCGTAATCCACCATGTCCGTGCCGATTGCATCCCAATCGAAGGCTATGGCCCAATTCAGCGCGTCGTCACTCCAGTCCCAGTCGGAGAACTTCGTCTCGATTGTAGCCGATTGAACATTTGCGTTGCCGTCCTGACCGGCGGGGCCAACAGGTCCGCGGTCGCCCTTGCATGAGGCGAACAAGACCAGAGAAGCAAAGATTGTTGCGATAATTTTCCTCATATTTCCGAAATTTAATTGTGGCTGGCAAAATTACACAAATTTTATTTCATCTCAAGAAAAATAATCAACAAAAAAGAAGTATTTTTGCGGCATGAAAAACAGAGGTTACATAGTTCATCTTTGCGGTGTCATCGCAATGATTGTGTGGGGGTTGTCATTCATCTGGTCAACACAGGTGTACCAGAATCTGAACCCGACCGCCACGATATTCTTACGTTTGGTCGTCGCCACGGTCTTTTTCACGGCGATACTTTTCATCTTCCGTCTGAACGAAAAGATCGACAAAAAGCACCTGAAATTATTCGCTCTCGCCGCGTTATTCGAGCCGTTCCTGTATTTCATCTTCGAGGGTTACGGCCTGAAAAACACCTCCCCCATCATCGGCTCCGCGATAGTGGCCATGATCCCGTTGGTGACGCCCGTCGCCGCGAGCATCTTCCTCAAGGAAAAGATGACGCCGATGAACGTCGTAGGGCTTTTCGTCTCGTTCTTCGGGGTCGTGACGATGCTGTTAAACAAGAACTTAGAGCTGACGGCATCGCCCAAAGGCATCATCTTCCTTTGCATAACGGTGTTCGTCGCCGTCGGCTATTCAATAGCTCTGATAAAGCTGACGAAGCTATACAAGCCATTGACAATCACATGGATGCAGAATATCATCGGGATGATTTATTTCATACCTTTAGTAATAATAATGGAGCAGTTTGAGCCGTCGAATTTCGGCAACGTGCGTGACTACATCGTCCCGCTGGTTTGTCTCGGCGTGTTTTGCAGCGCAATCGCCTACGCGCTATGGGCGTTCGCCTACAGCAAACTCGGCGCGTCGAAGGCGAATGTCTATACAAACCTCATCCCCGTCTTCACGGCGATTTTCAGTTATTTCATTATTAACGAAGAACTTACCATTCATAAAATCATCGGCATAATATTGGTTGTCGGCGGCTTGGTGCTTTCGCAAATAAATGGAAGAAAACGAACGACTAAAGACTAAAAACTAACGGCTAACAACACAACATCATGATCACAAGCAAGACGAATCCTAAAATAAAGAACATCATAAAGTTGGAGAAGGCCGCCGAGCGTCGCGAGCAGAACCGCATCTTGATTGAGGGCCGCCGCGAGATCGAGCGTGCTGTGGCGTGCGGTTTTGAAGTTGACACCTTATTTATATGTCCCGAGATAGCAAAAGACGTGACGGCAATTCCAGCCCGCAGCGTCGAGGAAGTGAGCGTTGATGTCTTCGACAAGATTGCATATCGTGAGGGCAGCGACGGGCTTTTGGCCGTGGCCATTCCGAGATACGCCGACCTGCAGTCGTTCAGGCCGAAGAAAGAGAACCCGCTCATCATCGTCCTCGAGACGGTGGAGAAACCCGGCAACCTCGGCGCCGTGATGCGCACCGCCGATGCCGCCGGTGTCGATGCCGTCATCATCGCCGACCAAAGGACAGACTTGTTCAACCCGAACGCCGTGAGGGCGAGCGTGGGCGCCATATTCTCAGTGCCGCTGTTCGCTTGTTCCTCGGAAGAATGCATCAAATGGCTGAAAGACAACGGCATAACAATCTATTGCACGTATCTGAAAGCCTCCATCGACTACCTCGACGCCGACTTCAAAAAAGCCTCGGCAATCGTGATGGGCACGGAGGCGACAGGCATATCCGAGCAATGGGTGCGGGCCGCCGACCAGAACATCATCATCCCGATGAACGGCATCGCCGACTCGCTCAACGTCAGCGTGTGCACCGCGATAGTGACGTTTGAAGCAGTAAGACAAAGGAGGAAATCATGAACAACTCTCATTCAAAAAACATAAAGGTTCTCTCAACCTACTGCGACCCGATACTGAGGCTCAGCCCCGTGATGATGCTCACGCTCTTCGAGGAAATCGCCGACGAACACGCAATGGAACTCGACATCGACGGCCCCACTTTGAGGAAACGCGACAAGGCATATTGGGTCGTGCGACAGGTGAGGCTGGAACTCAACGACGTCATCAGAGACCACGACGACATCACCGTGAAGACATGGCCCGCAGAAGCCAACGGATTCCGCTGCGGCAGGTCGTACCAGATATTCAAACAAAATCAAGACGAACCGGCTGTCAGAGCATTCGCGGAATGGGTCCTCATCGATTCGGAGACGAAGAAGATCAGACTGGCAAACTCCATCAAAAGCCCTGACATCCAATACATTAAAGAGAGAGCCGTTGAGACGCCGCTGCGCCGTTTCAAGAACATCTTCACGGAAGACGACTTCGTTTACGAGCGTATCGTGCGCCCGTGCGAGATCGACGTGTCGCATCACACCAACAACGTGAAATACTGCGCCATGCTCCTCGACTCGTTTTCCGTCAAGGAACTCGAAGATATGATCATCAAGGAGTTGGAGATATATTACGAGGCAGAAAGTCACGAAGGCGAGACGCTCCGCATATATCGCAAAGCCACGGAAAATGGCTGGCAGTTCATGATAAAACGCGGCGACAGCGTAGTCACGATGGCGTTTATCGGTGTGTAGGTTCGGAATTTTATGTACTTCGTTGAATATTTTCGCAAGAAAGAAAATAAAAATAAGAGGCGACCGCTTTTTTTCCTATTTTTGCAGATTATTTAAACGAGAGAAATATCTGAATATATAATGAAGCATATTTTCATGGTAAATACCGTTGCAGGAAAACGTTCTTGCCTTGACGAGGTCAGGGAAGCAGTGTCCCGCGACAGCGACTTCAGTGACTACGACATATACACGCCCGAGTCGGCGGCTGACAACACCAATTTCGTAAGGAAATATCTCGAAGAGCATCCTAATCAGGAGACGCGTTTCTATGCCTGCGGCGGCGACGGCACCGCCAACAAAGTGGCATCGGGCGTCGTCGGGCACCCCAATGCGAGCATGACGATTCTCGCCCACGGCAGCGGCAATGACTACATAAAATATTACGCTGATTTACAGACATTTCAGAATGCAGACAAGGTTCTTCACGGCGAGGAGCACAAGGTTGACATCATGAAAGCCAACGACAGATACGCGCTCAACGCGACACACTTCGGCCTCGATGCCGTCGTTGCGAAGGCCATGAACAAGATACGCCGCCATACGATTTTCGGCGGAAAGATGTGCTATCCTTTCGCGGTGGTCTGGGGCTTCCTCACCGGAATGCGCACCAAATGCACGGTCTATGCCGACGGCGAGAAGCTCAACGACGGCAAGATATGCCTCTGCACCGTCACCAACGGCAAATACGTCGGCGGAAGCTACAAATGCGCACCGAAATCAAAGAACGACGACGGCCTCCTCGAAGTCTGCCTCGTGAAACCCTTGTCAAGGCTGAGATTCCCGTTTCTGATAAAATCATACACCAAAGGCTCACATTTGGACAACCCAAAATTCAAAAAACTGATTGTGTATCGCAGGGCGAAACAAGTCGTCATCGAAGGCGGAAAGAACTTCTGCGTCTCACTCGACGGCGAGATAATGGAAGCGCAGCGCATCGTAGTTGACAACATGCAGCAGGCGATAAGGTTTGTCGCACCGAAGGTTTAGCTTGAAGTGTTGAGAGTTGAGAGTGAAGTTTGGAGTTTTTTAGATAGTTTGAAGTGTTGAGAGTTGAGAGTGAAGTTTGGAGTTTGAGAATTATTAAGTAAAAACAATTTAAAATATAATAGCATGATAGCAAAAGAATTATTAGATCCGAAGAGCATCGTAGTGGTCGGTGCTTCGAGCGATGTCCACAAACCGGGTGGACGCGTCCTCAAGAATTTACTTGAAAGCCCATTCAGGGGTCAGGTCTATACGGTGAACCCGAAAGAGACCGAAGTCCAGGGCGTTAAATGTTATGCGAGCGTGAACGACCTCCCGCAGGTTGACTGCGCCATCATCGCGATAGCGGCGAAATACTGCCCTGCGACAGTCGATACCTTGGCATTGCAGAAAGGCACGAAAGGCTTCATCATCATCTCGGCCGGCTTCGGCGAGGAGAACGAGGAGGGCAAGGAGTTCGAACGTCACATCACTGCCACCGTCAACAGCGTCGGCGGCAGCTTGATTGGTCCTAACTGCACCGGCTTCCTCTGCCAGAACTACTGCGGGGCCTTCGACGCCCCCATCCCGCACCTCGACCCTCACGGCGTTGACTTCATCACCGGCTCGGGCGCGACGGCGGTGTTCATCAAGGAGTACGGCATCACCAACGGCCTGTCGTTCAACAGCGTCTGGGCCGTCGGCAACTCGGCGCAGATCGGCATCGAAGACGTGCTCGAACACTTGGACGAGACATTCGACCCGGAGAAGAGTTCGAGAGTCATCATGCTTTACATGGAGAAGATCGGAAATCCGGAGAAGCTGCTGAAGCACTCACGTTCACTCATATTGAAAGGCTGCAAGATCGCGGCCATCAAGTCGGGCGGCTCGGCGGCTGGCAGCCGTGCGGCATCGTCACACACCGGCGCCTTGGCAACCAACGACGCTGTCGTTGACGCGCTGTTCCGCAAGGCCGGCATCGTCCGCTGCCACAACCGTCAGGAACTCACCACAGTGTGCGCCATCTTCATGCACCCCGAGGTGAAAGGCAAGAACATGGCTGTCATCACACACGCCGGCGGCCCGGCCGTCATGCTCACCGACACATTGTCGAACAACGGCATGGACGTCCCGCACCTCGAAGGCCCGAAGGCGGAGGCTCTCCTGTCGAAGCTCTTCCCAGGCTCGTCGGTCGGCAACCCCATCGACTTCCTCGCGACAGGCACGGCAGAACAGCTCGGACACATCATCGACGCGTGCGAGAACGACTTCGACAACATCGACTGCATGTGCGTCATCTTCGGCTCGCCGGGACTGTTCCCGAACTGGGAAGTCTATGAGGTCCTCGACCAGAAGATGAAGACCTGCAAGAAGCCTATCTTCCCCATCCTGCCCTCAATCATCAATGTAAAGGACGAAATCGCTGATTTCATCAACAACAAGCACCGCATCAACTTCCCTGAGGAATGTGTCTTCGGCAACGCTTTGTGCAAGATCTACAACACGCCGAAGCCGCAGCCCGAGAACGTAGAGATGCCGAAGGTCGATACCGCCCGCATCCGCAAGTGCATCGACAGCTGCGAGAACGGCTACATCGGACCTGATAAAATTTACGAACTTTTAGACGCGGCAGGCATCGCGCAGAAACAGATCCGCGTCGTTGACCAGAAACAGCAGGCTTTAGACTTCGCCAACGAGGTCGGCTATCCGCTCGTGATGAAGGTCGTCGGCCCCGTCCACAAGTCGGACGTCGGCGGCGTGACGCTGAACGTCCGCGACATCGACACAGTCGCCAGGGAGTTCGACCGTCTGATGGCCATCAAAGACACGTATGCTGTCGAGATGTACCCGATGCTTGACGGCACGGAGGTTTATATCGGAGCCATCCGCGACCCGAAGTTCGGCCATCAGGTGTTCTTCGGCCTCGGCGGCATCTTCATCGAGGTGCTGAAAGACGTGCAGAGCGCACTCGTCCCGGTCAGCGCACCGGAGGCGAAAGACATGCTCACGAAGCTCCGCGGCTACAAGATCCTCCAGGGCGTCCGCGGACAGCAACCGGTCAACATCGACGTCTATGCGGAACAAGTCGCACGCGTCGCCGCCTTGGTGATGGCAGCACCTGAAATCGCGGAGATGGACCTCAACCCGTTGCTCGGCAACCCGAAGAACGTGGTGGCAGTCGATGCGAGAATCAGAATCGAAAAGTAAGTTTTCAGATAACCCCCGCAGATTGTGCAGATGAAACGCAGATTTTTTTCTACGTCAAGTCTGAATAATCTGCGGGATTTTTTTTATCCATCATGAAAAACTGGTATCCGGCGCACACGATAACGTTCTTATTGCCAGGCACTTTGCAGGTGTTGTTCGCCGCTGCGTTGGGAGTGGCGTTAGGCATCATCTTGAGCATAAAGAAATAAAATTATTTTTATTCGACCATCACTCTCTTCGCTATCGACTTCGAGCCTTTTGTCACTTTGAGGAAGTAAATTCCGGAAGCAAGTGACGAAATGTTAATATTTCCGTTTTCAAAACATTGATTTTCATACACTTTTATTCCCATCAGATTGTAAATAGAGACGTTGTATTCACCTTCGATGTCGGTGAAGACTTCAATCTGTGATGACGCAGGATTAGGACATATTTCAAGTTTGTTAAATGTAATATATTCATTATCAATCACATCCAAACCAGAAAAATCAATTGTGAAATTATCAACAATCACCTTGGCATTTTCTTTTTCGCCATTTTTCCCATAAATAATCGAATTACTCAGATTTTCGACAAGAAATCTGATTTGCACGTATGGTTCGCCGATAAAATCATTCAGAGAGACTTCACATTTTTTCCAGAATGGCGAGGTTTTGGCCAGCGCGTCAACTTTGTGCCAATGGATTCTGTCGGTGGTGACTTCAACCATAAAATGATACATGTGGTATGGTAAATTGCCGAAATTACCTGAAAAATTGTTGCCCTTCAAATAATAATCAAAAGCCAATGTCGCAGCTGGTGCTGTACTTGGTATTGAAAACCAATCCGTTTCAGCGTATGTGAAATAATCTATCGGCATTCCAGAAACGTTGGCGAGTGCATGATCACCGTATGACGTGTCGTCATTCTGCTTCCACATCGTATCGCAAAACACGAAGCCGTCGGTATTTTCCTCAAAGTCATTGGAAAACGGAAGCGTAAGCGGCTGTGTCACGCGCATTCTGTCGTGATTCGACTCAAGAGTCTCGGAGCCGTCAGGAAGAACCGCAACGACATGATATTCATGTATTTCGCCATCATCGGCTTCATAATCCTCATAATGATTTTCCGTTAATTCGGCGATAAGTTCGTTGTCTTTGAACAATTTATATGAAGATGCGTCGACCACTTCATCCCATCTGACATTTATCTTCTGTCCGTCGCATGTCGCGGCGAGGTTCTGCGGCGGCAGCGTTCCGTTGGCAAGCTCGATGGTGGCGGCCATTGTCGCCTGCACGAAAGCCCGCGCGAGTGCGAAGTTGTTGAAGCCGTTGCCTATCGTGTCGCAAGCCTTGTGATAGCAAGGATTCTGATGAATGTATTCTATATCACCGATATACAACGCCGGATATTCATACAAGAAGAAACAGTGATGGTCGCCCGCGCCGGTCTCCCCTTCTGTCTTCCAGCCTGTCGGAGATTCCGGAAGGTAAAGATTTGCGACATTAACGTAGAAATCATAAAGGTTTCTGCTTGTATGGTAACAACTTGTAAACATCTTAAGTGTATCATATTCAGGCGGATACCATCCGATCATGTCGAGGTTGAAAACTCCGAGGATGTTCATGTTTTGGCGGGCGCATTCCTTGGAAAATTCAAGTGCGCCGATTTGGCCGTTCTCTTCCACATTGAAATTGATGTAAATTATCGAGCGGTCGAAGGAATACTGGTTTAAAACACGAGCAATCTCAAGCACTCCGGCGGTACCTGAGGCGTTGTCGTCAGCGCCGGGACCGTCGGGATGGTCGTAATGCGACGAGACAATTATGTATTCATCAGGATATTTCGTGCCGCGCTGGACCGCCACCACATTGCCGGCATCCAAAGTGTCGCTGTTGGGATAGTCGGCGAAGAAATAAAACACCGACGGGTCGAGACCGATTTCCTCGTATTGCTCGACGAGCCAGTTTTGCGTGAGAAGTGCCTCTGGCGAATAGGCGTCGCGCACATACTGCTGCATCCATGCGACACTGTTATATATCTCCACGGTGTCAACCTCGTTGATAATCTGTTGAATTTCAGGATTAATCTCTGTGACGTCAGGATAAGTCTGCGTTCTGTTTCCCTTATTGTCTATAAGTTCCATGTAATTATGGATCTGCGGAAAAGCTGTTGAGGCAGCCATCATCAGCAATGAAAAGAGTAATGTTTTCTTCATGACTTCAGATTTTTGTTAATAATGATTTTCGATGCAAAATTATTCAGAAAATTCAACATGTCAATGGGTAAAACCCTAAAACATGGTAGGGTTTTAGGAAGAATTTTCAGACAGTCAGAATATTTTATAGAGAAAGTCGATTTTGGGAGTGTGATTTGAAAAAGAATATTTTTTCGGCAGAACAAAGACCTAATGGGATTTTAAAAAATTTATAATTTTTTTCACTTTATTCTTGACATATTAAAATAAAGTGTATTTTTGCAGTGTATTAGTTATCTAATACAGTTGATGAATAATAACACAACAAAAATTCACAATATGATAAAAATCAACAGTTTAGACTTCAGTTACAAAAACACGCAAGTCTTCAAAAGCATCGATTTGGAATTTCAAAAGGGTAACATCTACGGACTTCTCGGCGAGAACGGAGTCGGAAAGACCACGCTTTTGAAACTTTTATGCGGCCTCCAGAGGCCCGACAGCGGCATCTGCACGATCGACAACATGATACCGTCGGACAGAAAGCCGGAGTTCCTTCAGAACGTTTATTTCCTTCCGGAAGAAGTGATCACGGAAGACACGACGCCGGAGAAATACATCAAGAAAATCGGCGTTTTCTACCCGCGCTTCGACATGAATCTTTTCTACAAGCTCGAAAAGGAGCTTGAAGTCGATCCGAAGAAGAAGTTCAACGCCCTTTCCTACGGCCAGAAGAAAAAAACCTTATTAGCCTGCGCCCTCTCGCTGCGCACCGACTATCTGTTTTTGGACGAGCCCACCAACGGCCTTGACATCCCGTCGAAGGCGCTTTTCAGGAAAGTCATCGCAAACTACTGCACCGACGAATCGACAATCATTATCTCGACACATCAGGTGAAAGACGTTGAGAATCTGATAGATCCGATTGTGATTCTCGACAACGACGATGTTTTGCTCAACGCGAGTTTCGATGAAATCACGAAGAAAGTGTATTTTGAATACGGTCCGGAGAGACTGCCTGACGCACTTTATTCGGAGATGCTGCCGGGCGGTTACATCAACGTGATGCCGAACAACGACGGCATCGAGAGCAACGTCAACATCGAGGCGCTCTTCAACACGGTGATGAAGAACAAGGAGCTTTTTAAAAGTAGAAAGTTATAAAGTTCATAAAGTTAAAAGTGCGCGAAGCGACCACTTTACAAACTTTCAAACTTTATAAACTTTCAAACTTTATAAACTTTCAAACTTTACAAACTTTACAAACTTTATAAACTTTCAAACTTTACAAACTTTACAAACTTTATAAACTTTACAAACTTTATAAACTAAAACAGTCATGAACAACACATTAGATTTCAATAGATTAGGAAAAGTCATCCGCAGGGATGCCATGAATTTCATCCCGAATTTCGGATGGTCGTTAGTGATTTTATGGGCCATTCCGGTGGTCATCTGGCTCACCAGCTTCACATTCATCAGCCAAGGCGGAGAAGTCGTCGGCAGACTGCAGATGTTGAGATTTTTATCCACGATAGCTCTTGTCGTCGCGCCGGCGAAGCTCTACAAAGACTGCAACGACCCGCGCAAAGGCATACAATACGCCATGATGCCGGCTTCGAGCTTGGAGAAGTTCATCAGCATGTTCATCTTCTGCGTCATCGTCACACCTATTGTATATACGGCCGGTGCGCTCGCGCTCGACACCATCATGGCGGCCTTCCCCGGCAAGAACCCTTACGACGGCTTCATCTTCAAGTTGCTTTTCAATGCTAAAGAACGGGACATGGAAATAGTGGAAGCGATGGGCAGCCAGTCGCTGATGTACGACGGATATTTGGATGATGTCAACAACGCGTTTTCGGGATTCTTCATTTATTTCTCAAAAATCATTTCGATAATTTCGATGTCGGCAATCTTCATGTTCGGCAACATGATTTTCAAGAAAAGAAAAACCAGCAAAATGATCGGCATTCTTGTACTTGTCTTCATTTTTGCAATGGTAATCTTCATCAAATGGGTCATGAACCACGAAGACCTCATGGACAGCATTGCAGATGAGGAACTTAACAGGGAAATGCTGATTCACCTTATCAGGAAAGCCAATTACATCAGCTGGATGATTTCCATAATCATCTCGGCCGTCATGCTCGGCCTGACATATCGTAAAATCAAAACCCAAAAATATTGATTATGGACTTCAACGGACACAAACCGATTTATCTGCAGATCTGCGACCATCTCGACGAGAGGATTCTCAACGGTGAGTTCAAGAGCGGCGACAAAATCATGTCGGTCAGGGAGTTGGGCGCGGAGCTTGGCGTGAATCCGAACACCGTGATGAGGTCGTTCGAGATCTTGCAGAACAAGGGAATCATCGCGAACAGACGCGGCATCGGCTTTTACGTCTGCGACGACGCGAAGGAGATGATTCTCGCCGAGCAGAAAAAAGAATTCATCGAAGAGGAGCTGCCGAAAATATTCAGGAAAATGGACCTTTTCGGAATAAGCATCGACGAATTGAAAAAATTTAAAAAATGAATCAAAGGAAATAATTTAAAACCACATCAAAATGAAAAAAATATTATTATCAACCATCATCTTATTGAGTTTCAGCATTTTGAAAGCTCAAGACGCTAATTTGGACATCAAGACCATCACTCTTGACAACGGCTTGAAGGTCGTGATGTGCGAAAACCATTCAGAACCTGTCGTCTATGGCAGCGTGCTCGTCCACGCCGGGAGCAAGAACGACCCCGAAGACGCCACCGGCATGGCGCATTATTTCGAGCATATCATGTTCAAGGGCACCGACAGGATCGGCACCACGAACTGGGAGGCGGAAAAGGTGTATCTCGACAGCATCGACATGATGTACGACAAGCTGCACGAGACTTCCGACAAGGCGGAACGTGATTTGATCCAGAAGAAAATCAATGAGTTATCAATCGCCTCGACGGAATACGCCATCCCCAACGAGGTCGATGTCATCTTAACGAAGATGGGCGGCGAAGGCCTTAACGCCGGCACATCGTACGACTACACCGTCTATTACAACAACTTCCCTTCCAACCAGATAGGCAAGTGGATGGACGTGTATGCCGAGCGTTTCCGCAACCCGGTGTTCCGTCTTTTCCAGAGCGAGCTCGAGACCGTCTATGAAGAGAAGAACATGTACGACGACAACCCCGCCTCAAAATACAAGGATTACGTATTCAAAGAAGCATTCGGCGACCATCCCTACGGCCGTCCGATTGTCGGCCTGACCGAACACCTGAAGAACCCGCAGACAAGCAGGATGCGCGAGTTCTACAACACATATTATGTGGCTAACAACATGACACTCATCCTTGTAGGCGACTTCAACACCGAAGAGGTCATCCCGATGGTGAAGGAGAAATTCGGCATCTGGAAGAGCGGCAAGCTGCCTGAAAAGAAAGAGTACAACATCCCGAAATACGACCGAAAGATTGTCAGGGAAGTGAAAATGACCCCGATAAAACTTGGCATCATAGTGTATAAAGGTGTGGAGCAAGGACATGAAGACATGACGGCCTTGAACCTGCTCAGCGGGATATTCAGCAACGGGGAGACAGGCGTCGCCGACAAGGACATGCTCGACGGCAACTATTTAGCCGCGATGATGGAGCCTCTCGGCCTTGAAGACGCCGGCGGCATCGTGCTGATCTACATACCGAAACTGCTTTTCCAGTCGCATGAGAAAGCCGAGGAATACATCTTCGCCTCCATCGACAAAATCAAGAAAGGCGAGTTCAGCGACGAACTCTTTGAAGCCACAAAGACCGAATGGCTGAAATACAGGAAGAAAACGACAGAAGACATCAAGTCGTTGTCAAGCCTCATCCTCGGACTTGAGACGGAAGGCGTCACATACGAGGAATTTCTCGCCGAGACGGAGAAGATCCAGAACATGACAAAGGAGGAATTAGTCGCGATAGCGAACAAATACCTCAACGACAACTACCTTGACGTCCGCTCAAGCATGGGCTTCCCGAAGAAAGACAAGGTCGGCAAGCCGAACTGGAAACCCATCGAGGCGAAGAACACCGAGGCGAAGTCGGATTTCGCCAGAATGATCGAGGCGGAGGAGGTTCCGGAAGTGAAGCCGCAAGTCATCGAATTCGGCAAGGACGTTGAGATTACGAAGGCCAACGACGCCTTCACGATGATCTCGACCAAGAACCCGCACAACGACATCTTCAACCTGAACATCACCTACAATTACGGGGAGCTTGACGACGCCGAGATTGAAAGAGCAATCAACTATCTTGAGTTGCAGGGTTCAGAGTCAAAGACTTACGAAGAGATACAGCTTGAGTTCTCAAAGCTCGCCGCGATGATGTACCTCTCCACACACGAAAGCGGCACGATGTTGAGAATTGAAGGCTACGAGGAAGACTTAGACGAGATCCTCGCGCTCTGCGAAGAGAAGATCTTCAGGCCTTCCAACGACGAGAAGAAGAAAGACCTCTTGATGGAGGCCGAACTGATGAACAAGAAAAACGAGAAAGAAGACGCAGCGACATGGGGCTCGGCGGTTTACTACTACGCCATGTACGGCGAGAACTCACCGTTCCTCTCGAAGATGCCGGTCAAGGACTGGGCGAAACGCAGCGGCGAAGAGCTTCTGGATGAAGTCAGGAACATCTTCAACTACAACGGAGAGATAACTTTCGTCGGAAACACTGACAATCAAGAGGTTATAGAACTGCTAAAGAAACACAACCTCATCAAGGACGATGCGGTCAAAGCCGAGAAGAAATACCGTGTCGAGAAGAACTATTCCGAGAATCAGATATTCCTGGCTCACAGCAAGAAGTTCAGGCAGAGCAACATCTACATGTACGTCGGAGGCAACACGTTAGACAAGCAAGAGAGAGCTACAGCCAACGTCTTCAACAAATATTTCGGGACCGACATGTACTCCATTGTCTTCCAGGAGATCAGGGAGTTCCGCTCATTGGGTTACAGCGCATACGGCTACTACACGCACGACGTTCTGAACAGGAAGCCAGGTTATCTTTACACATACCTCGGCACGCAGTCGGACAAGACCGTCGAGGGCATCGAGGCGTTGCGCGGCCTGATCACCGACATGCCCGAGCGCATCGAGAAGTTCAACGCATCGAAAGACGCCCTGATACTTTCGAGAGCCGCCGACTACATCAGCTTCCGCAACATTCCGGGAACGGTCAGCAACTGGCTTGAACAAGGCTACGACCACGACCCGAGAGTCGAGATCACGGACATAATCAGAAACGTCGAATACAAGGATGTCTATGATTTCTACAAGAAGAACGTCGCCGACAGGCCTGTCGTCATCATGATGTCGGGCAACAAGAAAAAGATTGACACGAAGGCGTTGGAGAAGTTCGGGAAGGTGAAGGAGCTGAAATACGAAGACATTTTCAGGTAGGCGGAACACGAATTGTTCACCACGAATAACAAACGGTAGAGACGCGCGGCGGCGCTTCTCTACCGTTTCTCTCACCTCTCTTAACGAGAAACCACCTCCCACTCATTGATGTTCTTCTTTTCGCTTGAAAAACCAACACCGATTTTAAACAGTTTCCTGCTGTCCGCGGCGTAAGGTTCCGCATAGCCTTTGTCGTCAATCTGCTTCAACGCCTCCGCCGCCGTGCCGTCAAGCTTAAATTCAAAGATGTAAACGTAGTCGTCGGCTTCGACTATGATGTCGGCCCGGCCGCGAGAGTTTTCCTTTTCCGTTAAAGTCGTATAGCAAGACAACAGTCTGAATATCAGGTATAAAGTGTAATGATAGTGGCTCTCGTAGCTCCACGCGCGTTCCTGATAGTTCGCGTCGTAAGGTATCGAGGCGAAGAAGCCCGAGAGAGCGTCGCGCATGTCGTCGAGGCGGCATTCGTCGAGCATGTCGTTGATGTCGAGGACGAGATTCTGCGGGTCGTTCCTTTGCCCGCAGTAGTTGTTCGCGAGAAGTGTGACGAAGCCGTTGCGTACCTCGTTGTTAGGGAAGTCGAGCCGGTACTGCTGCCTTTTCTGGTTATACTCTTTGATGGTGAGGTAGCCGCCCTGGTATATCATCGCCAGGGGGTCTTCGGTGTCGGCCTTGTAGTCCATGAAGTAGCTCCTGCCGTACTGTTTGCTCACTATCTCCTGTATGTTGGTTTTCCCGCGGTCGAGCAGCCGCATCAGGTATGTAGGCGTACCCGTCGCGAACCAATAGTCGTCAAGTTTCCTGTCGTTCAAGGCGTTCAGCACGCTGTACGGATTGAAAATGTCTATCATCTTTTCGGAGAAATGGTAGCCGTCGTACTGTCTCTTCAGTTCGGCGTACATCTCTTCTTTGGTGCATTTAAATTCATCGGCCATCTTCCCTATCTCCTCATCGAAATAACTGACGAGCTCGTCTTTCGTGATGCCGCACAGTGCGTCGAACTCCCTCTTCATGCTGATGTCCTCCGGCTGGTTGAAGCCGCTGAACACGCTCACTTGCGAGAACTTGGTGACTCCCGTGAGCAGCACAAAACGGAGATGCTCGTCGGCAACTTTGAATGTGCCGTAGAAATCCTTCAGGATTTTCCTGTTCTCATTCTCCTGCGGTTCCATGAGCACATCAAGCAGCGGCTTGTCGTACTCGTCGATGAGGACGACGGCTTTCCGGCCGGTCTTCTCATGCGCCATCTTCAGCACATTCTGGAAGCGCATGCCACGTTCGGGGGTGTCGAGGAGTCTGCCGTATTCCCTCTCCCAAAGTTCGAGGCGACCTTTCAAAATATTGTCTAATGTCTCAGGTTTTGAATAATCCCCATTGGCGAAATCTATCCTGAACACCGGATATTGCGTCCATTCTTTCTCCAACTCTTCGATTTTCAAGCCTTTGAAAAGTTCTTTCTCGCCTTTGAAATAGCTTTCTAATG
>CALBNV010000010.1 GCA_937896895.1 uncultured Bacteroidales bacterium
CGGTAATAATACGTTGGAACTTTGCATAACCTCTTCTGCTATGGGTGTTCCTTCTCAGGCTTTGGTTGAAGAGGTACAGCAACTGATTGATCCGAACGAAAACGGTGACGGTGCCGGAGTTGCACCAATTGGTGCAATGTGTACCGTTACAGGCTGTACTTCAAAAACCATTAACGTTTCAATGAATCTGACCGTTGAAGGTGGCTATACAAAATCAGCAGTTATGGAGAAGGTTGAAGAAAACATTGCAAACTATCTCCGTTCCATTGCTTTTGTTAATAGCTATGTTTCCTATGCTCAGTTATCAAACGTGATTCACGATACAGACGGTGTTTATGATTTTGATACACTGAAAATTAACAACGGAATCATAAACGTAACACTTGGAGAACGTGAAGTTCCTATTCTTGGGACGGTGATTGGATGACGGTTCAAGAATTTGCTTTGAAGCAGTTACATTCTATTATTCAACATGATCCTTGGGTAATAGAGGTTATGAAAGCTGGTGGCTTTCCCTTAGACGGTCTTGCAGAAAAGTTAATTGAAGCTTGGAACGCTGATGATTTTGACGCGTTATCTTTGGAACATTGCCAGAGATACGAACGAATGTTGAAAATCACAGTAACGGGTGACAGTCTGGAAGATAGACGGTCAGCAATCAAAGCTGCATGGAGAACGAACGAAAAACCTAATGCAGAAATGATTCAGCAACTTTGCGATAGCTGGAAGAACGGCGAAGTTACTGTAAGTTATGATTATACAACGGCAACGTTGGTCTTGACATTTACTGGTGAAATTGGTGTTCCTGATGATATTGACGGTTTGAAGAATGCAATGATAAAAGCCGTTCCAGCACATATCAAAATTGAATACGCTTATCATTATTACAACATCGAAGATGTTAACGGTTTGACAATTGCAGAAATTAACAACACGTTAATCAGTACTTTTGCAGGGGGTGGTGTGTAAATGCCAAATTACACTGAAAATGTTAATTTACGGTTAATTACGA
Organism: uncultured Bacteroidales bacterium; assembly: GCA_937896895.1. Classification (GTDB taxonomy): domain Bacteria; phylum Bacteroidota; class Bacteroidia; order Bacteroidales; family F082; genus Limimorpha. The sequence continues at coordinate 1,013 of CALBNV010000010.1, forward strand.
AAATTTTAACACGCAAACCATGTTAAACGACAATTGGGACAAAATCGACGACGCGATCGGCGACCTGCCCGGCACGTTGGCGGAGATGGGACTGTCTCAGTATGGGAGCGTTGCGGATGCGGTAAATAAACTGGCGGATTTTGGGAATTGGTATGTGTGGAGTAAAGTAAAATATGGCGCACCCAGATATGGGCTGGTGGCGGTAGGCAGTTCCGGCTATATCGGACACAGCTCCAGCACCACCGTATATCAAGTTGCGGATAGTGTACGATTAAATGCAGCGGGAACCGATGTAGAGATGGTAAACCCAACAAACGTAACTTTTGCCAGTCCGAGCTATTTGGAAATGGAATCCGGTATGCGATACAAATACGTCAAATTTGTATCGCAGAGCAGTGGCACGAACGTCCTAAACACGGGTGACATATATTATTTTGGTGAATCTGCGACTTTCACAAGACCAAGCGGACAAAACTATATATATGGCGGAAATTATTCTGTTGTACGATATTTACCGCCTGCTGTTGTATCGTCCGAAATGGTATTTTCTCCTGTTGAAGATGCGTATCCGCAAGACGGTTACATCGGTGAGTATAGATATATCGCGGAAGGTAATATTTTCACGGGTCAAGTCGTTCAAAAGTATGAATACACTGGTACGGGCACCTACGGACAGAGCCACCCGACGGAGTGGCATTTTGCTCATAAACCATCAATTATTGTTGTCAATGGCTATGTGCTCCTGAGCGCGTACAATGTTGGAAGCAGAACGCCGATATCAAAATCGTTTTACACTCCGGGACAACCGGGCAGTCCGTATTCGGTAGAGATGTATACGTCTGATGATGGTCTGACGATGTATCTATATAGCATGGCGACTTCGTCAAATCAGCCAGCCTTGAAACAGTTTAACAATCAGGGCACAGCGTACAAAGTTATTGCATTCGGTTAAAGGCAGGTGATTCTTACGTATTACATCAACAGCACACCCACAAATTCCAACTACGGCAACCCGTCTTCCCGTGGCGAAATTGCCCTGCCGGATGAATTTCTTGACAAGTATATTTCCGCAAAAGGTTTTGTTTTGCCTACCATCGACAACGGTGTTGTCGTTAGTTTGGAAGTCAATCAGGAAGCGTTAGACGCATACAACGCGGAACATCCTGACCGACCTGAACCCATCCCGGAACAGCCGGACAATCTTATTCGTGACGAACAGGGCAACGGCTACGAGCAGATTATCATTGACGGCAAAATCACACTGCGCTGTGTAGAATTTGCCGACGGAAGTTGCAACTATTAAAGGGGGTTATTCTATGTATTTTACTCTTCAGATTCTGATTAAGGCTGACGGCTATGACCGCAGCACCACCATGCATGACACCATCGACGAAGCGGAAAAGCAGTTTCACCAGAACATGGTCAGCGCAATGAATAATGCAGATTACCAGCGTGCAATTATGATGGTACTGGACGGTGCAGACGGTTCTATCAAGTTCCGTCGTGTGTGGAATAGAGGCGTTTAAAATCATCTAATCACTGGGAGGTGATTACATGGATCGAATTGTAGGACGTGGCACCACGCCTCGGCTGACGTACCGCCTGCCGTTCCCGGCGGCGGATATCGCGGAGAGCTATATCACCGTACAGCAGAGAGGTGCCACCGTGCTGGAGTACGCGCTGGCGGACTGCGAGGTCGGCGAGGACTCTATCTCCGCGCATCTGACGCAGACCGACACGCTGGCACTCGACCCGGAGCACACAGTCAAGATTCAGCTCCGCGTCCGTACCGTTCTGGGCGAGGCGATGCGGACAGAAATCACAAGCGTGTCTGTCGGTCGCATCTTGAAAGACGGTGAAATCTGATGCTGATTAATGCGGATTTCACTGTCAGCAATCTGACGATCCCGGCGGAATTGCAGACAGACGTCCAGCTTTCCGCCGATTTCGGCGTCATCGTCGAACGCGAGATTACGCCGGAGGTCTACACAGGGGAGACGGAAGTCTCCCCGGACTTCACCGAGCAGACGCTCGGCACGAAAGAAAAATACATGCTGGCCGACGTGACCGTCCATGCGATAGACGTATATCGCGTGGATAACACGTCGGGCGGAAGAACTGTTTTTATAGGAGGCATATTCGATGGCTGAATATAATTCCAAGGTAGTTTTAGCATCCGGCGAGGTATTAATCGACCTGACCGGCGACACCGCAACCGCCGACAAGGTGCTTTCGCCTTTTACATTCCACGACAAGAGCGGCGCGCCGGTGACCGGCTCCTGTACTTTTGACAGCGACACCAGCGGCGACACCGCGACCGTGGCGGAGATTCTGGACGGCAAGACCGCACACGCTCGCGGCGCCCTTCTGACCGGCACCATGCCCAACAATGGCAGCGTCACAGGTTCCATCAGTACCAAGGCCGGGCAGTATACCGTGCCGCAGGGCTACCACGACGGCGGCGGCAAGGTCGGCATCAGCGCCACCGAGCAGGCCAAAATCATCGGCACCAACATCCGTCAGGGCGTCACGATTCTGGGCGTGGCCGGCACGCTGTCACCCGGTGAGGGCGTCGTCGCACAGGCCAAGACCGCAACGCCCAAATTTAGCCAGCAGGTCATCACGCCGGACACTGCGTCCGGCTACACGCACTTATCCAGCGTCACAATACCTGCAATCGCGGTAACCTATAGCGACAACTCCGCCGGCGGAAAGACCGTCACGATCGGATCGGTCTGATTATGGCAAATAACAAAATCCAACTGGCCGACGGCACCGTCCTGCTTGACCTGTCAGCGGACACTGTGACCAGTGCGGCCGATATCGTGGCCGGGAAGTATGGACATACAGCAGCCGGCACCAGAGTGCTGGGCACAGCTCAGACAGGCGGCGGAGGCGGAAAAAATGTGCAAGGCTATCTCGGCTATCAGAGCATTTCGGCATCGTCTTACACCGCCACCAACGTAAAATTAACCGTAGCGAAAACCGGCACTTATAGGGTGTCATGGGCTGGCTGGCGTAACACCAACGGCGGCACGTCCGGCAGTCAGCTATATATCAACGGCTCCGCATACGACTCCGCAAATACGACCTTTACGAACACGTACGGCCAGAGCGTCACGCTGACAGACGTGTCATTGACTGCGGGTCAGGAAATCGTTGTCCGCGCGAGGGCGAGAAGCACGTCATACGTGATGGCGGTCGGCAATCTGATAATTGAAGAGGTTTAAAAACACAGATGCCCACCGTTGAGAGATACGGAAAGAACCGCGCGTATTGTCGCGGCGAGAAAAGGGCGGACGCGCCCGCGTCAGGTTTGTGAGCGGCTTTACTGACGCCTATTTAAAAATCGGAGGCTTTACGATATGAATCATTTAACTGATTTCAAAATCGCGCTGGCGGCGGCCTGCGCTACTCTCTCCGCCCTGTGGGGTTGGGTCGGCTGGCTCATCGTGGCGTGGATCGTCCTCATGGGCATTGACTACGTCACCGGCAGCGCGGCGGCTCTCCGCTCCGGCACATGGTCGTCCAGCGTTGCGCGGGAGGGACTGTGGCACAAATCCGGCAGCATGTTCGCTGTCGTGATGGCCGGCATTTTAGATTTAACTATCCAGTTGCTACTCACAAACGCGGGCATAGACTGCCCGGTCAAGGCGGCGCTCCTGCCTCTGTGCACTGTTTGGTACCTGCTCACCGAGGCCGGCAGTATACTGGAAAATGTCGGCGCAATGGGCGCACCGCTGCCTGTCTTTCTGGTTAATGCAATTAAAGTGTTACGCGATAAAGTCGACGACGCGGGGGAGGACGTGACGCAATGACCGAATTGTTGACCATGCAAGTCCGGCGTCCTGCCATCCATGAGGCCTGTCGTGTCGTGGCTTTCCATATCAGAGACGGCCACAAGTGGGAGCTGGCCAAGCGATCCGACGGCCACCTGTGGCGCATCCTGCGCGACGGCGACCTGTGGGTCGAAACGACTCATGCAGGTCGGGCTCATGAGATTTTCAATGATATTCTGGAAAGGGGCTGACGGTATGTACAAGCCCGTATCATATTTACAGACTGACCCGCGCTGGAAGTATAACGACTATTCGACCAAAGGCGAAAAGACCACAATCGGCGCCAGCGGGTGCGGCCCGACTGCCATGTCGATGGTGCTGGCCACATGGGCCGATCCTAAAGTCACGCCTGCGACAGAATGCGCTTGGGCGCTGGCGCACGGTTACAAGGCTTTGAAGCAGGGCACATATTACGGATATTTCGTGCCCGCCGGTAAGCGCTACGGTTTGAAGGTCAGACAGCTGAACACCGTGACGATTTACGGCAACGCCTCGACGATCTACCACGAGCAGGCACGGCAGGCCATCAAAGACGGCCATCTGGTCATCGCCTGCATGGGGCCCGGTAACTGGACGAGCTCCGGCCATTACGTCCTCGTCTACGATATCGACGGCGACCTGATACGAATCAATGACCCGGCCAGCACGCTGTTGCGTCGCGTCGCCGGTTCCTATGCGCTGTTCAAGCAGCAGGTAAAATTTTATTGGGTTATCGAGCATCCGCCCGTAAAGGCGGAACCCAAAAAGGAGGATGGTCTGGACATGACTATCGACGAATTTATCAGCAAACTGACGCCCGAGCAGGCAGCCAGCATCATGTCAAAAGCACAGCAGGCCGCCGGCCAGCAGGCGCTCCCGGAGTGGTTTACCACTGAGTGGCAACGTGCACAGGCGGCAGGCCTGACTGACGGCAAGCATCCCGAACAGCTGGCCAAGCGCGACGAGGTCGCCGCGATGATTGTCCGCGCAGGAGTCGACAAGATGCAGGCCGAGATTGACGCGCTCAAGCGAGCCCTCGCAGACGCAAATCTGGACTGACGCAATTAAGCCCCGGAGCCTTTACGGTTCCGGGGCTTTTGTTATTTCTCCAGCGCGATTTTTAAAAGGGTCAGCGCCCAGTCGGGCGGGTTCCGCTTTCCTGCTTTCCAGTCTTCCATCGTCCGGCGCGGAATACCATACCGGCGATTTAGTTCGGCCATCGGGAGGCCGTAGGCCTCAAGTAATTCTTTAAAGGTCATACCCAGCCCTCCGCATTTTTCACAGCCTCGTCGATAATGAGCCCGGTATCCAGTTCATTGACGCAACTGTCGACGGCGTTCTCTTCCTGCTCTTTCAGCCATGCCTCGAAACGCTCGGAATCAATTCCGCTGACGCGGCACTGGCGGAGCATGTTGTCGTAAATAGATTCGTCGATTTCGTCGCCATCTTCGTCGACGGGGTGCAGGTCAAGCTCAACGCCGAACTCCTCGCGGAAGCAGTAAGCGGCCTCGCCGCCATCGAAAAACCAGTAGTCAAAAAGAATGTCATAGAACTGACGGCATGCGGTATAGAGGTAATAGCGAGCATAGTCGGGGTCGTGGAATTGATAACGGCCGTTAGAGCCTGCGACCCATTCCTCGACGCCGGTCTCGCCTTCGCTGTCGATCCATGCGCGGTATTCGCATTCGGGGTAACGGTATGCACTAGCCTCTGCCTCTTTCAGTGTCTCGACGACTGCGTCGTAATTGTTTTCGATGAGTTCTTTCAGGTTTGCCATGATGTTGTCCTCCTAAAGTTTTATATAGTATTTGCCGTAACCATAATGTACCACGCATTGCGTGTATTGTCAACAGGTTTTTGAAAAAAAAATTCCCGGAGTTTTACCTCCGGGAATTAGCCTTTATGCTACAGGGCCAAATGGCATTGAGTCGAAAAAGCTACATGCGGAAGCTAAAAGAGACAGCCCTGTCCGGCTGTATTGTCACGCTTTCGAGTATGCGGAGCCAGAACGCTCTCCGGCCCGGTTTGCTCATGTCGTCGTATATTGCACGCCAGCCCGAGGGCAGGATCGCGCGAAGCGTCTCCGGGTCTCTCGACTGTCTCGGTCGTTCAAGCTCGGCCAGTTCGGCGTCGATGGCGGCGCGGGCCGTCTCGAATTCCTCGAGAGAGACCACCCCGGCAAGATACGCATCGAAGCCTCGTTTCCTGCGCTCCTGCAGGCGCTGTACGCGTTTTTCCGTTTCAGCGTCCTCGTTGCCGTCCTGTTGGACAGTCGCCTCCAGCACGAGCCTGTCGAGCTCTGGGGCCAGTCTGTCGAGTATGGCCTGCTCGATGAGCCGCTCGGAGAGGTAGACACGTTGGTCGCACAGCATTCCGCGAGAGTTCGCGCACTTGGCGCAGTGGTAGCTTAGATAATGATTCGGCCCGTTACGGTGGCCGATGTACGCAGCGCCGCACGTGCCACATCGGGCCAGCCCTGAAAACAGATAAACCTCTTTCGAGCGTGGGCGCTTTTCGTGCACGCTTCGGATTTGGTCGGCCTGCTCTGGTGTGATGTACGCCTCGGCCTCGACCGATCCCTGCATCGTGCCGGCGTAGCGTTCCGGCCGGCTGAGAATACGGCAGCCTGTGGCCCTTGTGATGAGCAGGCCCGCATCCAGCGCGGCCTGTGTGGCCTGTGTTTTATTGCCGGTATTTATATATGTATCGAGATATGCCTGCACACCGGCGGACGTTGCTGGGTCTTTGACCGGCCGTTTTCCGTCTAGGATGTAGCCAAGAGGCATGGCGCCGGAAACCAGCTCGCCGCGCTTGCGCTTCTCGGTCATCGTAAATTTGATTCTGTCGGATGCCATGTCGGCCTCGTGCTGGGCCACGCTCAACATGATATTGACTTTAAATCGGCCGGCGCTGGATATCGTTTCATAGGCCTCGAGGATTGCCTGCCACGTTACGCGGTGCGCCTCTAGAATCTCCTGCACTTTGTAGTAATCGGACAGGTTCCGGAACCATCGGTCAAGCTTTGTAAATAGTACGATCTGCACGCTGTCGGCCTCTACATCGGCCAGCAAGGCCTGCATCGCCGGCCGGGTCCTGTAGGACTTCCGGGCAGAAAAACCCTCGTCGCGATAGACGCCCACGACGCTGTGGCCATGTTCGGCGGCAAACGCACGGAGGGCGGCCTCTTGGTCGGCCAAGCTCTCACCGTGCCGTGCCTGCTCTGCTGTCGACACGCGGCAGTAAATGGCTGCTTTCATGATATCACCCACTAAAATTTTTATGCATGCTTGATTCTTTTACACAAAAGTAGTATTGTATAAGGACAGAAGTCCTTAGAGGAGGGTATGCAGATATGAATATTCGCAATCAAATCGACGCCCTACTGGATAGGGCGGAACCGTACCAGCTGCGGAAAGTCCTTCGCTTTCTCGCAGCATACATACGGTAACGGAAAGCGGTCGGCTTATTGCCGGCCGCTTTTTTCTTCCTCCGCCAGCATGTTGGCCACTTCCTCGAGCACGCCCCACTGTTCCGGGGACAGTCTCCGAAGCACGTCCAGCAAGCGGAGTTTAAACGGATCGCCCTCCGCGAGCACGTCGCCGGCCCATTGGAAAAGGTCATCGTCTGCGGCCGCGTCTCGTTCCATCATCCGGCCGGTGCCTTCCCGGAGCCATTCCTCGCGGACACCGAACGCCAGACAGATGGCGCGGACGGTTCTGTCGCTGACGTTGTTCTTTCCGTTTTCGATGCTGGTCACTGCGGTGGTGCTGATTCCAATCGCGGCGCCGAATTTGCCCTTGCTGAGATTTAAGGACTCGCGCAGTTGCTTTATTCTTTCTTTCACTTATTCACCTCCGTTCTATAAGTATAATAGCATGAACTTGCTTGACTGTCAACTGAGTTGACAGTCTTTTTTTATGCCTGTCTCAAAACGGGCTTATATATTATATATGTATGAACTGCGTTCACAAAATAAATGAATTAAATTCAAAAAAGGTATTGACATATGAACTACGTTGATGTATTATACACTCACAAGGTGAACGGAGTTCACACCACATAATCAGGAGGAACAAAACATGACAAACACATATATTGACTACCTGCTGGACGTCCTGCATACCGCTTACGAAAAGGTGGAGGAAGACCGGGCCCGCACGTTCGAGGCTTTCGTGAAAGCTGAAGACGGTTCCGTCGAGGAAAAACGCCTCGACCTGAGACTGCAAAAGCTCAAACAGGCCAAGAGGAACATCGGAATGTTGGTCGGTAACCTTTATGATATTCGTTCTTACAACAACGCAGAGTGACGGGGCCCCGGCCTCGGTAATGCGGCTGAGAGCGGTCACAAGCCCGCCGCAGTGTCCCAACGACTCGACGGAGTTATAAACGTACCACCACGCCAGAGAGGAGGAAACGACATGACGAAACTGACCCACGAACAGGAA
>CALBNV010000011.1 GCA_937896895.1 uncultured Bacteroidales bacterium
TGCTGGTTTCAGTTGTGCGAATTTTGCCTTCATTTTCGTAATTTTTATGCAAAGTTACAAAAAATATTTGACATATGCAAATTTTATCAATATATTTATTTGATTGTCAGATGTTTAATTTATAGAAGTCCCCTTAAAGATGACAAGTCCACACTTATAGAAATCGAGCTTCGTGATTTGAAAACCATTCTCGATGATGTCGTTGTGGAAGATTACGCCGAATTTGAGTGCAAAAAAGCAACACAAGAGATGATGGGGCAAACGATTGAAGCTGAAGGGTTTGAAATAGAAATCACAAAGTTTGTAAGTGACAGAGTCTTGCAAAAAATCAACGAATACAATCAGAAGTCGATTGCAAATGATAAAAAAGTCACATTCAAACCAATAAACATTAGCGACGAAGGCTTGGAGACGATTGAATTTCTTTCAATAGATTCAACTTCTGTTGAAGGAGAATGGCACAGCGACAGAGAAATCAAAATTGACAAACTCGGTCATGTGATAGAGAATGGCCAAAAGACAAAAGATTTTTGGAATGGAAAAATAAGATGTGAGAAAAAACCGTTTAGGTTGAAAATCAGAAACATCTGCGGGGACGAAACAATCTGGATAGTCAAGCATAAACGCAACTGATTCGCTTGATTCGTGAGATTCGTGAGATTCGTGAGATTCGTGAGATTCGTGGTGTCATGCCACGCTCAAAACGAATTTCACGCCCATAGCGAAAACCAACAATGCCGTGAGCTTCATCAGCAGCGATGACTTTGTCTTCGACGCGAGCCGCACTCCGAGTTGCGCTCCGATGACGGCTCCGAGTGACAGTCCGAGAGCGGGGGTCCATAAGACGTGACCGAGGACGGCGTGCGACACCGCACCGGAAAATGCCGACACGGTGAGTATCGCGGTCGAGGTTGCGATGGCGGTCTTGACAGGGAACCTCAGCAGATACGTCATCATCGGCACGTGGATTATGCCGCCGCCGATGCCGAGGATGCTCGCGATGAACCCCACGGCGACACTGCAAACGGTGCCGAGCCTCCAGTCGTAATTGTCAGGTGCCGTCGTGCTGGCTTCAGCCTTGGCTTTGGCGTTCGCTTTCAGAAACATCATCGCCGCCATCATCGCGAAAAATATCCCGAATATTATGAATAACGTCTTGCTTTCAAGATAATGAGCGATATAGCTTCCGAGAAATCCTCCCGGAATGGTCGCCAGTGCGAACTTCCACGCCGCGTCCCAGCAGATGCGTCTCTGCTTGTAATAACCGAACGCGCCGCTGAGTGAGTTGAACAAGACGACAAACATCGAGGTGCCGGCGGCTTCCTGCGGCGTCGCGCCGAAAACGAACGACATCAACGGGACGATGATGATGCCGCCGCCGATGCCGAGCATCGCCCCGATGCATCCGACAGCCAGGCCGACAGCCAAAAACAAAAGTATCTCCATTTATGTTTATTTAACGGCTGCAAAAATATAAAATAATGTCTTATGCAAGATTTTATTTGTCTTAGAAATAATAATGTACGATGATGAAAGAATCAAAATTGTTGATAACTTTTCGAAAAATCCACTTGCCCGTATTGTTTTGGGCAGTACTTTTGCAAAAACAAACCAGTCAATATAAAGATGATGTTTTTTGGTTGTGGCGACGAATCCCAAGAAGTGAAAACGAAGACGGTTCGTCGTCAATTTTTATTGTAAGTGTTTCATTATATGTATTTTGCGTAATAAAAGAACGAAGCTCCAATCATACTGACTGAAGCTTCATTGTAGCGAGGATGAGAATTGAACTCATGACCTCCGGGTTATGAATCCGACGCTCTAACCAACTGAGCTACCTCGCCGTTTTTGATGGTGCAAAAGTACAGTATTTTTCAATATGTGCAACATTTTTCTTGAAAAAAAATTAAAATATTTTTTTGCACCTTTTTAAGAAATATATGTATATTTGCCGGTTGGAAAAGTAAACTAAATTTTAATAGTATGAAAAGGATTTTTGTTTTATTAACCGCATTGTTTTTGATGTCAAGCATCACATTTGCTCAGGCTAAAAACACCGAACCGCAGAACGGTCCGATTATAACATTTAAAGAAACCGCACACGATTTCGGCAACATTCAATTCAAGGGCAACGGCACTTATGAATTTGTATTCGTTAACACTGGCAACGAGCCTCTTATTCTCACCCAGCCGAAGTCATCATGCGGATGCACAGTCCCGGAATGGCCAAGACAACCGATTTTACCTGGTGAACAGAATGTCATCAGAGTGACGTATAAAAACACCGACCGCCCTGGCAGCTTTAACAAATATGTCACAATATTTTCAAATTCATTGACTAACAATGAGATAAAACTTCATATCAAAGGAACAGTGCTTGCACAACCAACAGACGCGGCTCCGTTGAAACAGGCAAGTGAAGGAAGCCCATTCAACAAGAACAACTAATACTCTAATAATATATGCCTAAAATTTCAAAAAAAGGTCAGTTCATGCCGGCTTCTCCAATCAGGAAGCTCGTGCCGTTCGCCGATGAAGCGAAGTCAAGAAATATCCACGTCTATCACCTGAACATCGGTCAGCCTGACATTGCGACAACACCATACGCTCTTGAAGCTGTCAGAAACTACGACGAGAAAGTCATCAAATACACCAACTCGGCCGGTACGCTTTCTTACAGGAAGAAACTCTGCGAATATTACGGACGTCTCGGCATCGATGTCACTCCTGATGACATCATCGTGACCAACGGCGCCTCTGAAGCATTGCAGATTGCATTCCAGACCATCATGGACCCTGACGATGAGGTGATCATTCCGGAGCCGTTCTACGCCAATTACAACGGTTTCGCCCAGACAGCAGGCGTGCGTGTGCGCCCGATCTATTCGGAAATCAGCAATGGCTTCGCTCTGCCTCCGATTGAGGACTTCGAGAAGGCCATCACCGAACACACAAAGGCCATCCTCATCTGCAACCCTAACAACCCGACGGGTTACCTCTATTCAAAAGACGAGATGGAAAGGCTTCGTGAGATAATCCTGAAGTACGACCTCTATCTCATCTCCGATGAAGTCTATCGTGAATTCTGCTACGACGGGACGAAACACTATTCGGCGATGAGCCTCAAGGGCGTGGACGACAATGTCATTTTAATTGACTCAGTATCAAAGCGTTTTAGTGCGTGTGGCATCCGTGTCGGACGTATGGTGACGCGCAACCGTGAAGTCATCAGCACTGCCATGAAGTTCGCGCAGGCTCGTCTGTCGCCTCCGACATACGGCCAGGTGGCCGGTGAGGCGGCTCTCGACACCCCGGTCTCGTATTTCGAAGCCATCGTCGCAGAATATGTCAAACGCCGTGATGTCTGCATCGAAGGCATAAGCAAAATCCCGGGGGCGTACTGTCCGGTGCCTAAAGGCGCTTTCTACATCGTCGCACATCTCCCGATCGACGACTCCGACAAGTTCTGCAAATGGCTGCTCACCGACTTCAACTATGAAGGCAAGACAGTGATGCTCGCACCGGCACGCGGATTCTATTCGACAATCGGCCTCGGACGTCAGGAAGTGCGCCTCAGCTACTGCCTCAACTGCGACGATCTCAAAGACGCGATGTTCATACTCGGGAAGGCCCTTGATGTCTATCCTGGCAGAGTGAACGAGTAACATATCGCTCATAAATAAACTAAAAAGGTGATAATCATTACGATTACCACCTTTTTTTGTTGTCGTATGATGCGCTTACAATATGCCTTTCACATAATAATAATGTGAGCCGAACCTCTCGAAGGCCTCTCCCGCCGTGACAGGAGTGTATGCTTTCTCATATTTGTTTTATTCTTTGTTTCTCTCCTTTACGATTTCTTCCTGCCTGTCTTTAGGTGTCGGCGCGTATTGATAGAACTCCATCGAATAGTTGGCGCGTCCCGACGTTACGTTGCGGAGTGCTGTGGCGTAGCCGAACATCTCCATCAACGGGACGAAGGCATCGACTTTCTGCGAGCCTTTACGGAAACGGCGCATGGCCTCGATGCGGCCGCGGCGTTTGTTCAGGTCGCCTGTCACATTGCCGATATAATCGTCAGGGGTGTTGATCTCGACTTTCATTGTCGGCTCGAGAAGAACAGGACTTGCTTTCATAAATGCTTGTTTGAAGCACATCTGGGCGCAGAGCTGGAACGCCATATCGCTTGAATCGACGGGGTGGAAGCTGCCGTCAACGAGTACGCATTTCACATCGACGACAGGATAACCAGCGAACGGGCCTTTCAGCATCGCGGTCTGCAATCCTTTCTGAACCGACGGGATGAACTCCTTTGGAATCACGCCGCCTTTCGTAACATCAACAAACTCAAAGCCTTTGCCGGGATTCGGCTCGAAGCGGATGACGGTGTGCGCGAACTGTCCCTTACCGCCGGTCTGCTTGACAAATCTGTAATTACACTCGAACGGCGCAGTGATTGTCTCGCGGAACGACACCGACGGGGCTCCGACACTCACCGGAATCTTAAACTCTTCTTTCAGTCGGTCAACGATGATTTCAAGATGAAGCTCGCCCATGCCCGCGATGATGGTCTCTTCTGTCTCTTCATCGAAATGTGCGCGGAACGACGGGTCTTCATTGCAGAGTTTCGCCAATGCCTCACCGAGCTTGCCGCGGTTTTTCTTGTCTTCAATATTGATTTTCATCTCAATGACCGCCGGCGGTATGTGTATGTTTTCCAATATGATAGGTGCATTCTCATCGCATAAGGTGTCGCCGGTTCTGGTTGTCTTCATTCCGACGAGAGCCACGATTTCGCCCGCTCCGGCCTCCGTAATCTCCTCGCGTTCTTTTGCTTTGATGCGGAAGATACGTCCGATGCGCTCGGTCTTGCCTTTGTTCGTGTTATAGACCGACATGCCGCTCGTGAGCTTGCCGCTGAACACACGGATGAAGGTCTGCTGCCCGACATACGGGTCGTTGATGAGTTTGAACGCCAAAGCCGAGAACGGCTCGTTTTCAAGAGGGTTGCGCTGAATGGTCTTCTCTTCGTCGTTCGGGTCATGGGCGATGATGGCACCGAGGTCTTTCGGTGATGGGAGATAATCCACGATTGCATCAAGCAGAAGCTGGATGCCTTTGTTTTTATATGCAGAGCCGCAGAGAACCGGTACCATCATGAGTTTGATGGTTGCCATACGGATGGCGGCTTTCAGTTTTTCAACAGGAATCTCTTCATCGGCGAGATAAAGCTCGGCTATCTCGTCATCGAAGTCAGCGACATGCTCAATGAGGTTGTGATGCGCTGCAATCGCCTGTTCCTTCAGGTTCTCCGGGATAGGACCGACGATACGTTCTTTGTCCTTGAAAATCACGGAGTTCATGTTGACAAGGTCAATCATTCCTTCAAATGAGTCTTCCTGTCCGATAGGCATGTGAATCGGCACTGCATTCGCGCCGAGGTATTTGTTCATCTGGTTCACCACCTCGTTGAAGTCGGCGCCGGTGCGGTCCATCTTGTTCACGAAAGCGATGCGGGGCACGCGGTATTTGTCGGCCTGGTTCCACACCGTCTCGCTCTGCGGTTGCACGCCGCCGACGGCGCAGAACACCGCCACCATTCCGTCGATGACCCTCAGCGAACGTTCTACTTCCACCGTGAAGTCAACGTGTCCGGGAGTGTCTATCAAGTTGATCTGATGGTCGTTCCAATGTGTGGTGATGGCCGCTGATGCAATGGTGATGCCGCGTTCCTGCTCCTGTTTCATGAAGTCCATCGTGGCTTGTCCGTCATGTGTCTCGCCAAGCTTGCGGTTCACGCCTGTGAAAAACAAAATGCGCTCCGAACATGTGGTCTTGCCAGCATCGATATGCGCCGCAATTCCTATGTTTCTTAATTTTGAAATGTTAAAACTCATATTGTAATTATTTGATTTTCAATTTAATATGCGGGAAATATTTATTTGCCAAAATTTTTTGCAAAGTTAAGAAAATTATTGAAGTATTCTGAATATAAAACCAAATTTGATTTTTCTTATTTTTGCAACTTAAATTTAAGAAACAGGTTATGATTGACAATTCCGAAGCGAAACTGTTGCCCGCATATTCAATAGCTGACGAGGTGAATGAAAAATTGGCGAAGTGTAACAGGTTGGTTATCACCGCGCCTCCTGGTGCGGGGAAATCAACGTTGTTGCCGCTGACGATTCTTGAAGGCATGAAAGGCGGCGGGAAGGTCGTCATGCTTGAGCCGCGACGCATTGCCGCACGACAGGTAGCCGACCGGATGGCGACACTGCTGAACGAAAGGGTGGGAGAGACCGTCGGCTATCGTATCCGTTTCGAGAAAAACGTCTCCTCGAAAACCCGCATCGAGGTGGTGACTGAAGGTGTTCTCACAAGGATGCTCATTGCCGACCCGACACTTGAAGGTGTCTCTGTCGTCGTTTTTGATGAGTTCCACGAAAGAAGCCTGAACTCCGATGTGGCACTCGCCCTGACACGCGAGTCACAAAACATAATTCGCCCTGACTTGAAAATCGTGATAATGTCGGCGACGATTGACGCGACGGTGATTTGCTCAGCATTTGACGCACCTTACATTAATAGTGAGGGTAGGATGTTTGATGTCGAAGTCATTAATTCCGAAAAAGATATTGACACCAGAAACATGCCGGAGGAGATGGCACGTGCCATTTGCAGGGCGCACCGTGAACACGATGGCGATATTCTTGCTTTTTTACCAGGACAGGCCGAAATCTTAAAATGCAGTGATTTGCTCGGTAATGAATTATGTGGCACAAAAATCATGCCATTGTATGGAAATCTGTCGTTGCAAGAACAGAGAGCTGTGATTTTGCCTTCCGCAAAAGGCGAACGAAAAGTAGTACTTGCGACCCCGATTGCCGAAACATCATTGACAATCAGTGGAGTGAAAATAGTTGTTGATTCCGGATTTTGCAAGACGTTGGTCTTTGACCCGCGAAATGGGTTGAGTCATCTTGAGACTGTACGGATTAGTATGGATATGGCAAATCAGCGGAAAGGCCGTGCCGGACGTGTTGACAAAGGTGTTTGTTATCGTCTTTGGACCAAGGCGACGGAGCATAAGATGGCGGAGAGCCGCAAGCCGGAGATAGTCGATGCCGACTTGTCACCGGTGATGCTCGACATTGCAGCGTGGGGTGAAAACGAGGTCATGAGGTTGCCATGGCTGACACCACCGCCGCAAGGCAACGTGAGTCAGGCGTCGAGGCTGTTGCAGGTTCTCGATGCCATTGATGAAAATGGAAACATCACCGAAATGGGAAGAAAAATGTCGATGATGCCTTGCCATCCGCGAATTTCAAAGATGCTTGTTTCGGCGGGAAACGACAGAAAGAAAGCGCTCGCAGCCGACATAGCGGCGGTTCTTGAAGAGCGGGATCCGCTTTCATCTTCGGAAAACGACTCTGACATCAACACCAGAATTGAGCTTTTGCGCAAGACGAGAAGGAATAATAATGACGGCAGATGGAGTCGTATCATATTGATTGCCAACGAATATCTGCGGCTTGTGCGTGCTAATGCCGATAATGATATTCCAGATGTTTTTGAAACCGGCGGACTCTTGGCTTCAGCCTATCCCGAACGCATAGCCAAGTCATTAGATAACAATGGGAGATATAAGCTGGCGAGTGGCGGCAATGCCATCGTGAATGCAAAAGATGACCTCGCGTCGCACGAATGGCTTGCCGTTGCAGCGTTGAATGCAGCGAGCGGAAATGTGTTCTTGGCATCTCCGCTAAAGGAAGAATCGTTGCCTGCTTTTGCGAAAATGCGCGACAATGTTTATTGGGACTCCAAAAAAGGTCAAATTGTGGCACGAAAAGAGTTGTATGTCGGGACTTTGGTTGTTGAAAGCCGTCAGATTCAAAGTAATTGCAACAGACAGATTGTCAAGGTTTTATGTGATACCTGCGCTAAAGACGGCTCAAGTATCCTCAATTTCTCGGAAGACGTGGAACGGCTGCAACGCCGCATTTCCGCCGTCTCATCGTGGCATCCCGAACTTGAACTTCCTGATTTGAGTACGGAGACAATCCTGAAAAAAACAGAAGAATGGCTTCCTTTTTATCTTGAAAATGTCGGGAGGTTGAAAACAAACATCACTGAATTGAAGAAAATCGACCTTTGCGCCGCGATTTGGGCGATGCTTTCGTATGAGCAACAACAAATTATTGACAGACTCGCGCCGTCGCACATCGTGGTCCCGACTGGAAGCCGAATCCGCGTCGATTACCGTCAAGGTGCTGATAATCCGGTTGTTAGTGTCAGGCTTCAGGAATGTTTCGGGCTTGCTGACACGCCGCGTGTTGACGACGGCAAGCGTCCTGTTCTGATGGAGTTGCTGTCGCCGGGCTTTAAGCCTGTCCAACTCACGCAAGACCTGCGCAGTTTCTGGCAAAACACTTATTTTGAAGTGAAAAAGGAACTGAAACGCAGGTATCCGAAACATTACTGGCCCGACAACCCGTTGGAGGCCGAGGCGGTGAGAGGGGTGAAGAGAGTTAAAAGTTAAGAGAGTAGAGTTAAAAGAAAGCCGGCGCATGAAGTTGATTTCTTCATGCGCCGGCATTTTGTGTGAAATTATGTCCTATTTGAGATAGGTGTCAAGCCAGTTGGCGAAACGTCTCTGCCACAAGATTCCGTTCTGCGGCTGAAGGACCCAGTGGTTCTCGTCAGGGAAATAGAGGAACTCCGCCGGTATGCCGCGCAGGACGGCTGCGTTGTAAGCCTGCATACCTTGCGTGAAGCATATCCTGTAGTCGAGGCCGCCGTGGATGATGAGGATCGGCGCCGTCCATTTGTCAACGAAGAGATGAGGTGAGTTGGCGTAAGACCATTGTACGACAGGGTTATCCTTGTCCCAGAACGGGCCGCCGAGATCCCAGTTCACGAACCACATCTCTTCGGTCTCAAGATATTGAGCGTCAAGGTTAAACATGCCGTCGTGTGCTATCAAGGCTTTGAAGCGGCCATCGTGATGACCGGCGAGCCAATACACCGAGAATCCGCCGAAGCTGGCACCCACGGCACCGAGTCTCGTGTTGTCAACGAAAGGCTCGTCTGCCATCGCGTCGATTGCGCTGAGATAGTCTCTCATGCACTGTCCGCCGTAGTCGCCGCTGATCGCCTCGTTCCATTCCTGCCCGAAGCCTGGAAGACCGCGTCTGTTCGGAGCTACGATGACATACCCGTTGGCAGCCATCATCTGGAAGTTCCAGCGATATGACCAGAACTGACTAACAGTGCTCTGCGGGCCGCCCTCGCAGTAAAGCAAGGTGGGGTATTTCTTGTTCTTGTCGAAATGAGGCGGATAAATGACCCACGTCAGCATCATCTTGCCGTCGGTGGTCCTGATCCATCTCTCTTCAACGTCGGCGAGTGCTAATTGACTGAAAATGTTGTCGTTGACATGAGTGATAGCGGTAAACTCGCCTGTTGAGGTGTTAACGCTGAACAGTTCCGTCGGACGGCTCATCGACTGCTTTCCGGCGATGAGTCTGTCGCCTGCGACTGCCAACGACACGAAATTATGCCTTCCGCTTGTGATTTTCGTGATGGTGCCGTTGCTCAGGCTCAACGAATAGATCTGGTCGGTGGCGTTGATGTCGCTGATAAAGTAAATGGTGTTGCCGTCATCAGCCCAGGTAAGTGATGTGGCGTTCTGGTCAAAGCCGACAGAATAGTCTTTCTTGTTGCCATTAGTAAGATCCATGACAAAGAGACGCTGCTTATCTGCTTCATAACCATCGCGTTCCATGCTTTCCCATGCCATCTTGCTGCCGTCTGGTGAAACCGTAACGTTCAGGTCATAACCCATCATCCCTTCGGTGAGGTTGATAGTGTTGCCGGTGGCAATGACATATTTGTAAATGTCTGTGTTCGTTGATGTTGCATAGTCTTTGCCGACTTTCTTACGGCAGCAGTAAAGTATGCTCTGACCGTTTTCAGCCCATGCCACTTGCTCCATTCCGCCAAATGGCCTCACCGGTGACTCCCAGTTTTCGCCTTCCATGATGTCTTTCCCGTCGGTAATCACATCATCAGTCAGCTTGGCGTAAAACACATGGCTGTAAGTGTCAACCCATTGATCCCAATGGCGGTACATCAGGTCATTGTTGATTCTTCCCGATGAAAGCGGAAGGTCAGGGTAGATGTCTGCTACCTGATCCTTGAGCTTGACTTCCGCTGTGTAGATAAGATGTTTCCCGTCAGGACTGTATTCGTAACCTGTTATACCATCTTGAATATCAGTGATTTGACGACTGTTTTCGCCGTTTGCATCCATCTCCCAAAGCTGCATCTCACCGTTGCTGACCGCCATGTAGGCTATCTTCCCCTTCAAAGTCCACGTCGGACTGTATTGACTGCCAGTGCCTTCCGTGATGCACTCAAGGTTGCTTCCGTCTGCATTCATGACGTAAAGCCTCGAAATACCCTTGTTTTTTTCAATGGAATAGTCGGTGACGCTGTAAACGACCTGTGAGCCGTCAGGGGAGATGTCGTACTCGCCGATGCGCCCCATCGACCACAGCACCTCAGGCGTCATCACATCAGAATCTAACTTGATTGTCTCACGAAGAGGGACATCCTGCTTCGTGTCGCAGCCCTGCAAAACAAACAGAAGCATCGCGATTGGAATTAAAAGCCTTTTCATATTCAACAAATTTTGTAAATAATTCTAATTTAAACTCCAATTAATTTTTAATCGGAATTCAAACTGCAAATCTACGATTTTTTTATTTTTGCAAAAAAAAATAATGTGATGAAACGTGTATTTTTGTTTTTTAGCTCGATTTTCGCGACATTTTGCGCATTTTCGCAGCAACATCTTGTTTATCAATCGTATGCGCTGGGCTCCGACAGCGGCGACACTACTTTCCGTGATGTCCTCCGCTATAAGAAACAGTTGAAGATTTACGATGTCCAGGAGTTTTCTGGCAAATTAATCGACGGAGTATCAACCGATTACACTTACGTTGATTATGACTCTGACTCCGTTTATTTCCAGATGAATTATCAGGACGGCGAGTCGTTTTACTCTGTTAATCCATTGAAAAACAATGATGTTACATTTGAGAAAGTCGGAGCGGAAAAAATCAAAGGCTACGATTGCATCAAATATAAAACCTCGATAAACTCGAACACCATTGAGGTCTGGATGACCGAGAAACCCGGCTACGACGCCACTCCGACAACGTCGCGCGGCTACCTGAAAGGCGTGATGGTCAGGCAGGCGATAAACGGAAACAGGATTCTGGAACTGAAGTCGGTGAAAAAAGACAAAAATATTAAAAAAGATTTGATTCCCAATGATTTAGGCGTTAGAAAGAGTGGGAGGGAACTTGACAAAATCAATAAGGAGAAATTGATAAAACGTTTCAGTATCTTCAATGACGACCAGATTCACTTCGCGAATATCGAGAAGTTCAAAGGCGAAATTCCGTTCGATTCGGTGATTCATTTCGCGTCGGGTACGGTGATTCTGAAACGGGTTAAACTTCCGGTGCTGCCCGAACATTACCAGCTTTTCGCGGAGCTTCGCCAGAAGTCGAACGGCGACGCATACGACCGCACCGGCTCCGTTTTTGTGATTCCTTTAGATAGGAAATTATCTTTGCGTGACGCTTTAATTGACAGTATTGAAGTCCTTCCATATCAATATGATAGAAACGGCAAAAAGTATGAAGGAATACGTCTTGAAAACGACTATATGCCTGTTGTCGAGCTGATGAGGTTTTTCACTCCGTTCGGTGTCAGTCATTTCAACGACCGCGTCAGTATAGACGGTCTCGAATGGGAAGACGAGGCGTATTACAAGGTGGAGGTCAGCGAGCTTTCCGACCGGCTTTCGGGCGACGTGCTGGTCGGCGCGTTCATCGGCAATTACGACGGCGGCGGACATAAGGTCTCGTTGGACATTGTCGCGTACCCGCAGGATTACAGCGGCGACACCGACGGAAACTGCCGCTGGAGCCTCCCGCTTTTCAACACGTGCAACGTCATGGAGATGGCCGGGCAGAATTACGGAAGACTGTTCCAAACCGACAGCCTGACCGTTGAGTTCGACATTCCTGAAAACGTTGAGAATCTGCGTCTCAGGTACATCACGACTGGTCACGGCGGCTGGGGTGGCGGCGATGAGTTCAACCCGAAGGAGAACACGGTCATCGTTGACGGCGAGACGACGTTCACTTTCACGCCTTGGCGTTGCGACTGCGGCACTTACCGCGAGCTGAACCCGGTGTCGGGCAACTTCTGGAATGGCGTCTCGTCGTCCGACTATTCCCGTTCGGGATGGTGCCCGGGGACGGCCACGAACCCGACGTATTTCG
This sequence comes from uncultured Bacteroidales bacterium, assembly GCA_937896895.1. Taxonomy (GTDB): domain Bacteria; phylum Bacteroidota; class Bacteroidia; order Bacteroidales; family F082; genus Limimorpha. The sequence continues at coordinate 12,363 of CALBNV010000011.1, forward strand.
ACCTGAGTCATTTGAAGCCGGGGCGTCACACGATAACCGTCGCCATCCCGCAGGGCGCCGACGAGGGCGGCAGCTTCTCGCACTGGATGGTGTCGGGGGTGCTGATAGGAGAGAGGAGATGAAAGTGAGTTATATTATGCTTAACGATAAGGAAAAACTGGTTAGTCCGATAACAGGCGGCAGGATGTCGCTCGAATGGGAGTGGCGTGACGTTGAGTTCCGCAAGGAGAATTTTCATGTGATGTTTCCGTTTTATCGTTGTGAAGACACGGGTGAGCAGTTCACCGACACGGAGACTGACGGTGTGTGGTACGCCCAGGTTCATAATATGTATTGTCAGAAATACGGCATTCCTTTTACGGATGAGATTGTGGAAGTACGCGAACGATATGGAATCAGCTCTTCCAAGATGTCGCTGATTCTCGGATTCGGTGCGAATCAATGGCGCAGATACGAACAGGAGGAGATTCCGAGCGTTTCAAATGGAAGGATGATACGGTCAATAATGAACCCTTTGGTTTTCAAGGATATGCTTGAAAGTTCAAGGCATCTTCTGACAGAAAAAGAATATTCGAGAATATCCGGCAAGGTCGAATGCGCAATCAGTAGTGCCGAGACGCTGCGCATTAAACAGTACGAGACGCAACGCTTGTTCGTTTCCGGCAGAAACATCGATAATGGTTTCGGCCAGCTGTCGTTGGAACGTCTGAAAAATGTGATGCTTTTTGTCATCGGACATGTAGGTGAAATCTTTTACACAAAGATGAATAAAATGCTGTTTTATATTGATTTTGTGAAATATAGGGAAACAGGTTCGTCACTTACAGGATTGTCGTACAGGGCGATTGACTACGGCCCTGTGCCGGAAAAATGGGAGAAGGTGTATAGTGAGTTTGACGAGATAAGCCATGAGCCGAGGGTTGCCGGTGACTTTGAAGGTTGTGTGCTTGGCACAACATCAAAATGCGACCGAGGTGTTTTTTCGGAGAAAGAACTTGCAATCATGCAGATGGTGTGTGAGCGTTTCAAATCATGCACGGCACGTGAGATGACAAGGTTGAGCCACGAGGAAAACGCATGGAAAGACTGTTTTGAAAAACACGGGATAATACCTTTTGAAAAGGCGTTCCAACTTAAAGCCATATAGTTGGTTTATGCACTGAAAAAAGTACTTGTAATCAATGATATACGCAACTTTTTAAACGAAAACAATCAAAATATTTAGATCTATAGGTCAAATTGCAGGATATAGTACCTCTCAATCCCTTGTAAATACAGGCGATTCCGACGATTCAAAGCTTTCAGACCCAAAATCGATGCTTAAAAGTCTTCTATAGGTCATTTTGCAGGATACGACATGGCCGTATCCCTTGCGTGCACTAGCTTTGCGCGAGTTTCAAAACTAAAAAAAACAGTTAGTATGCACAAGAGTAAATGCCCCGTGTGCGGGTCTTCACACACAGTAAGGAAACGAGACGAACGCAGACTACGAATCGGCTGTGCGAAGTATTGAAGAACGTGGCTATGATATAAAAGGACTCATCATTGATGGGAAGCAGAGCTTGTTCGGCATCTTCAATGACTATAAGATTCAGATGTGCCAATTCCACATGAAGCAGATAATCAGACGCTATCTTCCGTATCGTTTCACTTGTCAGATGGCAGCGTGTGAGGGAATGCCCAACACCAACAACAAGGTCGAAGGGGCCTTTACGGATCAAAAGAAGAACCTGAACAACCATGGCGGCATGGCGGAAGAGAATCGCAAGCGATTCATTTGTGGGTTTTTCTTGGCATTGATAAAACCACTTGCATAATGCAAAAAGGCGGACCAGACAGCACGTCCAATCCGCCATTGCATTTTGCAATTTGGTATATACGGCTCTATTCCTCGCAGAGTTGCTCCCCAGCAGAGCTCTGCTGCGCTTCAAACCGCAAGGCAAAGTTAGTGATTTGTATTTATACGGCAAGGCGATAACGGAGAAATCTTATCCTGCAATTTGACCTATAGCGACATACCTATACAAAAAATCCTGCAAATTGACCTATACGCCCCATTTTCTCTTCAAATTTTCGGCAAATATACAAATATTTATCTGAATATCAAAGAGTTTTATTTAGAAATGCCCTACATTTTCAATCATAGTTTTACTTTTAGTTTAATTATTATCAGTAATTTCTAATGAATGCTTTGTTTTCAAACAATTCAATCACATCATTCTTTTATCCATTTCCCATTCTCCACTTCCTTCCCATCCGAAATCATTTTCCATACGTACATTCCAGCAGGCCATGTCTCAGCGTTGATGGCTGTGACATTTTCCGCTATCTCTTGGCTGTGAACAAGCTTCCCATTCACATCATACACCTCCACCCAAGCATCCTGCAAGGCCGTGCGGATATTAAGCACATCCTTCCCCGGATTAGGATAAGCAATGGCCACTTTCAGGCCGCTGTCGTGGGCTTCGTCGATGCCATCAAAGGCTTCGGCAGGGAATTTAACAACTGCAGAACTCCTTTGGCTCAAATCATCCAGTTTCTTTGAGTCAACTGTTAATAAAACTCCTCCGTCATTTGTTAAGATGATACTCTCTGCGCAATGCCAAATACGGTCAGAGTCGGTGCCATAATACACTTCGGTGATAGTGTTAAAGTTCCCGTCCAGCTTTTCGATAACAACCCATGAGTCGTTTGGCGTAACAAAACCCATTTTCAACGAATAACAGAAATATACGTTGTCCCCATCTACATCTACTGCCATTGGAGCAACATAGTCAAAATCGGCAACACCTCTAACGACTTCGCGAATAACTGGTACTATGTTTTGTGTGCCATCAATGTCATCATCCATCTCATACAAGAAACAATCATCATAATTAGGATCGTAATATCTGCTTGTTCGAGTGGATAGGTAAGTCGTGTTGTGATTGCTTCGCATAACAGAAATGTCATCAAAAAGGAACTGGCCATTGCCATTTCCTCCAGGATGTACAAGAGCCCTTGTCCTTACCAAGTTAAGGTCATTATCCAAATAAGCCACCGTTCCTGCATAATCTCGTGTCATGACATATTCAGGTGATGGTGGTATGTTATTCCAGTTCGCATAGTAAATGTACCCCGAATCGGTTTTTACCAATTGCTCGCGCCAAAACAACATCTGCCATGGTTGTCCCGAATAAGGTATTTCATAGCCGACATTGGCCAACAACTCGCCTTCAAAACTCATCCGAAAAAAGAACAATGAATCTTGGCCGTGAACACTGTCGTTATCCTTGCTGACATTTTTAGTATATGCTCCTACAATATTACCTTCGTCAAGAATTGCCGAATGAATATGAATACTCCCGCTTGCTTCGCATGGAGAATAATTGGATTGTCCGTTGGCTATATCAATTGGAAAACTATACTCAAAACTATCAACTATTTCCAGATTATCATTGAGCTTATACAACCCAAGAATGGCATCCGTCGGAGGATTATCATAGTTAAGGAAGTAGTTGAAATAGTCTTGATTATGGTCGGGGCTGTAGGACATCAGTGCAAAGACTTCGCTATTCTCGTTTTCAAAAACGTACGGATTGTAGGATGACCCCCAATATCCAGGTCTGAAATAGCCGGTTTGCGCCAATTCATCGCCATTGGGCGACAAAGCTATCAATGCGTTGTGTGGTGGATAAAAACCTTTATTAGTGCCATCGTTGTAAAGAAACGAGGCACTAACGATGATGCGCCCATCTGACATTTCGTATGCGCAATACTGGCGAATCATAACAGAATCCGACATTTGATAAGGAATGGCATATTCCCATTCTTGACCAAAGGCCTTGGCTCCAAATAACAGGGCCAAGGCAACCATCAAAAACCCAGTCGACTTCATATCTGAATTCGTTTAACGAATCGGAGGAAGCACCGGTTCAGACCAACTTACACCACAATAAACCACATGAGCCACATGCATCCCTCTAGTCCACCTCTTATCAACCCTTGCAACAATAATGCATTTATGATACGGAGAATGAGAGTTTGGCCCATAATGCAAAGAAGCATATGGAAGTACAATGTTACGACGAATACTACGCCAGTAACAATTCATCTCATCATACGGGATGCATTGATAAATAAGCGAATCTCCCTCATAAAGAAACAACCAAGTAGGAGCGCAATCCTCCATATTCGGATCCACATAATACACATAGTTATCTGGGATTAACTCGTCAGTAGGTGTATAATAGACGTGTTCCACGTTATAGACAATGTAAGATTGACCTTGGTGTTGTTGGTCAGGGGTAAACACAAATTTCTTGCTCAGTTCTTGGGCTGCATCGCTATAAGTTTGTGAACCATCACATTTTCCGAGGTCAAGCCCCCAATACCAATCATCGCCTTCCACAAATGGTCCTTCACTTGTATGTTCTTCATTGCCGGGAGCATCGTCCGCCCCTCCTCTTATAAAGACCACATCGATATCATCGTCATCCTTTGCACCTGTCTTTGGCATCACAATGCTGAAATAACTCGGTACATCCATACCATCTTTCACTCCAAGCATACATTTTTCCAAGGCAATCTCAAAGGCATTGTAAGTTGCCACAACATCGGCATTGCTTACATAGCCCTCACCGTCAACAGCCGGCATGGCCACATGCAAGGTGTCAAGTACGGTATTCAGGCAGTAGGTCATGTGCTCACTGTGCTCATAGTTCGACACAAGGTCGAGAGCCTGGCGCATTTCTTCCACCGTCATGCTTCCGTCTGCTTTCGCTCCGGAATTGACGGCATCGCGCAGCGTTTGAAACGCCTCAATTCGGTTCAGCAAGGCTTGCGCCTCGCTCCTATCGACATTGGACGCCGCTTCGTCTTTTTCCTTTTTGCAACTGACGAAGAGAGTTGCAGCTGTCGCGGCAATCACCATTACCGCAATCAGCAAGCTTCTACGCTTTCTCATTGTTGTTAGTATTAGTTAAGTGATTGTTTCTGTTTGTCTTATCAATGCTTATTAATTGGCAGTACATTTTACTTCACTTACCAACTCACCGTCACACGAGCCACATGACTCGTGCCGTCGGTAGCTATAACGCGCAAGAGATATACACCTTGCTGCAAGCCATCTACTTTAATTACATTTGTGCCTGAAATAGTCCTCACATTTTGGCCTAATGAATTGAACAACTTGATTTCTTTAGGCTCTATTCCTTGCATTTGGATTGTGTTTATTGCTGGATTCGGAAAGACAACCAACAAAGCACCGTCGTTTTCCAATAAAGAAGTAGTCGTCGCATCAAAAACTGGTATCGAATGATCACCAACTATCCAAGAATAATAATTCCCTCCAGTTTCGTTACTATGCACCCACCAATTTAAAGCCTTGCACAATTCATCAGTTGACTGTCCATTGATGGAAATATCCTCACCGAGAATGCCTCCTGTCTCACTTGGTATAAAGTCTGTACAATTGACAATTTCACCATTGTTAGTGCCAAACAACCCTATATTCGTTCCTTGTTGTCCACTGACATCGGCAAAGCAATTTTCAACAACACTGCCCTCCGAGTTGTATGCCACAATACAACCTTTATTATAATGACCAGTCAAATAGTCCAGCAATTCCGAATAGCAATTCCTTACAATGGCTTTCTTCCCATTGGAAACAGTTTCGTTAAAACACACGATACCACCCATGTTTTCATCGCTGTATGACCCCATCAGGCTTCCATAGAAGTAGCAGTTCTCTACAATGGCATCAGCATAATCGCCTTCACAAAGGTTACGCAACACGATGCCGCCAACATCTATATCCCCAAGCTGAGAATACCTATCCATTTCGTAGGAACAATTGCGAACAATAGAATTACGGTTCAAGCCTACAACACTTGCCATATATGTCCCGCCGGGATGTGCATTTCCTACTGCTTCCAGCTTTTTAAGCCTGCATGTACAACCATCCACCACCGAGAGGGAATCCGCAACAGCGGCAACAAGTGCATCATAATAAAGCTCGTATGTCCCTGTATTCATGTCAAATGGATGCATATAAGCATAAAAACCGGAATTGAGCGACAGGTTTTTCACCGTGCCATGATACAAATAGCCAAACAAGCCCATATCCATTCGCATTTCCTCTCCCAGACTATTTATGATAAACAATCCATCTATGCTGTGGTTTTGTCCATCAAAGGTACCCATGAAACGGTGTTCACGGCTTCCTATGGGAACAAGGTTCATCAAGCCGTATGTTTCTTCAAGGTTAAGGTCGGCCATCAGTCTCACGGTGCGTCCGTCAAAGTTGTCTGGCTCACAGCCGTTCAGCCCATTTACAACACACGAAAGCCAAGCCAAACCTTCAGGCGTGTAGATTTCCACATTACCTTCAGCGTCAACAACATAGCCTTCAGGCTGTTGGGTAACAGTATCAGCCCAATAACCATATTCAATTTCTCTTTTAGTCTCATTTGGCTTCCCTGTAAGTGATGACAATAATTTGACAAACTGTTCTGTGCAATAATCCCACGATTCAGGCTTATACTGAGTCAGTTTACCCATTGCCTTGGCTCCCTTTTCCTCTATTTCTAAATACAAGTTACCAAGGTCAATAATAGCCGTGGCAATTTCAGCATCAGAAGATATTGGATTGGTAATCACGTTTTCATACCATGCAATAGCAACGTCATAATTACCCAACGCTTCATCGCAACGGTTGGCAAGATAAAGCCCTACTTTGGCAAGCGTTTCATCTCCTACAATGGATTCGTCAGTCAAATAATACTGTTTCAATGTCACATAATCTTCTCCGACAAGAGATTCCAATGGCAGAAGTGCTTTGAGCGCAACAACCGCACAAGCAGTGCTAGGATAGTCTTCGATAATTTGCATATATGTTTCTTTTGCCAACCTGTATTCTTCAGCTTCACATAATGAATCAGCTAAAGCCACGAGCTCTTCGGCAAGATTGGTATCATTGCTACAATCACCAAAAACCCAATAAGGCAAGTACCTGTAAACCGCACCTGCATTGCTTTGTAAGTGCAAATAGGGAACAAAATTGCTACCCCATTCATTCAAAATAACAGTGATTGTATCTGGAATAGGTGTCGAAAACAGATTATCATAGTACAAGTATGGCGTAGTGCCAAAGCTCGTTTTGCGAATGGAATTGTATCGCATGGTTTTTGGATTACAACCTTGCATCATATATATTTCATACTCATCATTATCGTGTATATATTGTGTCATAGTAGGGGAAAGAGCAGAGCACTGGCCCTTAAAGTTGAGCACATTACAATTGCCAACAAGTCTTACACCATAACGGTTAGTATGGATATCATTCATAAGCACATTACAAGTGGTGGCATGAATAACCAATCCCGCATCGGCACAACCGTAAATCTCATTGTTGCGGACTTTTCGAGTTACTTTATTGGATACCGCGTTTCCACTATATTTTAAGCAGATGCCATCTCCTCCTGACGCAGTGATAGTGTTTCCGTAAATGTCACACGAATGGCTTTTCTCTACAAGAATGGCAATAAGCTTGTCTGGATTGTAAAAATTACAGTTGTGAACCGTAAGATTACCAACAGTGGTCGCAGCCGACAGTCCTGAGGAATTATAGGGTTTGTATTTCAACTCTGTATTTACAAAAGAAGCTCCATTTAAAGTAAAAACTGGAGCATAACCAATCACTTCCATGTCTTCAAAAGTCAAAGTTGAGCCAGTATTCTGAACGAGATTACCATAAATAATTAATGTATTGTTATGTGTACCATTAAATGTCACATCTCCATCAATAACCAAAGTACCACCCTCGTCTACAATAAGGCTTGCATTATTCCAAAGTTCAACGGCACTTACCCCGGTTAAGGTAAGAGTTTGTCCATTATACACATGTACTTCCTTGGTCACTCCAATGATTCCGCGGTGAGTTTCACTTGAATAAAGGTTGTCGCAAATCAAAGTGGGATATCGCAAACTCATGAAAGCTCCAATGTTCCCAATATCATCATAAAGTGGAGTCTCCCATCCACTCGGAATATATGAATTCTTATTCACATTCCAAAGGTTTGCTTCTAACATGGAAATAATATTGTCCCAATTGAGGTCTCCTGTAGAATAAGGTACATTATCATACTGGTTATATCCTGCTGGAGACTCTTGGTTGGTTACAGAAAACATATGAAAATTAAACTCTCCATGAGGGCAAACGACCCCTTCGCAGTTTTCATTTTCTATAGCGGGAGTGCCATTGTTGGTTCTATTGTCTGCACGGCGTGCCAACTGATAATCTTGGCAAGCAGCAATAAAAACGGTATTATTAGCAGAAAGTTCATCTGCAAAACCTCCACCATGACACTGCTGCATCCAATAGGCCTTTCGATGTGCAGGTAATGGATCAAGCAAAGCGGCAAATTGAGTATCACTCATGCTACCATCAATGAGATAAAAGTAAGAATGACCATTGGACGCACCACCATGGTCAAACACCCAAACAAACAGGAAGTCATTCTCCGTCAATTGTGGCATCCCATTTGTGCCATAGCGAAATCCCGTAAAAACATTCGTTACGTTTGTAATTGTAGCTGCAAAGTTTGTAACAGTAATGCCTTCTGGAGATTGGTATCGAGGACATTGCGATTGGTAATCTACACCATCTGCAAACAGCACAAAGATGTTTTCCCGACTGTATCCATTTGCCTGAAGTAACTCCCACATCAAATAGGTATCATTCCAAAATTCTAACATAGGAGAACTGTTGGTCTCACCATTACTGTTCGATTTCCATCGATCTTGTTCGGGAACATTTTTGGCTGCATAGTCGCCGGTAATCAGCACTGCATATTTATTCTGCGCGCTCACAGAAAAGGCCATGCAGATAATAGCCATGATAATCAATACCTTTTTCATATTTCTGAAGATTTATTTTGTTTGGTACAGAATTATTTGTTGAATTGAACATTTCCCTATCTTCCTCTAAAAAAAGCCATTCTTAATCCTGTCAAGTATCACATAATCAATTATGT
>CALBNV010000012.1 GCA_937896895.1 uncultured Bacteroidales bacterium
AAAAACATCGCGTTATGAAATACCCAATCGGAACCCAGACATTCAGCACCATCATAGAAGAAGGCATGGTGTATGTCGATAAGACAGACCTCGTTTATAACCTCGCGCAGAAGCATGTATGCTTCCTGTGCCGTCCGCGCAGGTTCGGGAAATCACTGCTAATATCAACGCTCGAAAGTTATTTCAAAGGGAATAAAGAGCTTTTCAAAGGATTGAAGATCGAGGAATTGGAGAAGGACTGGAAGCAATATCCTGTATTCAGGATAGACTTCGCCAATGGCGACTATTCGAAACCGGATACGTTGGACAACATTTTAAACGGACGTCTCGAACTTTGGGAGAGGGAATACGGCAGGCTCCTTGACACTCCCGAGCGCGGCATGCGCTTCCAGAATGTGCTGAAGATGGCGCACGAGAAGACCGGCCATAAATGCGTCGTCCTCATCGACGAATACGACAAGCCGCTGCTCGACGTGCTGATGGAGCCGCAGGAGAATGAAAACAGGAGGATTCTGAAGGATTTCTACGGCACGTTCAAAGCCGCCGACGAACACCTGCGCTTCGTGCTTCTCACCGGCGTCACCAAATTCTCGCAGGTGAGCGTTTTCAGCGGCTTCAACCAGCCGGAGGACATCAGCATGAACCCGAGGTTCGACGCGCTTTGCGGCATCACGAAGGACGAGCTTGTGAGTTGTTTCGACACCGAAATCGAAGCGATGGCCGGGGAACTCGGATACACCAAGGAGGAGATGTACCTGTTGCTTAAGAAACAATACGACGGCTACCACTTCTCCGAAAAGATGATAGACATCTTCAATCCGTACAGCGTGCTTAACGCGCTGTCGGAGAGGAGTTTGAAAAACTACTGGTTCAGGTCAGGGACGCCGACGTACCTTGTGAAGTTGCTCGACCGCGACAGGACGAACATGCAGGAGATGTTGGGCAGGGAATACGAGTGCGACTATTTCATGGACTACAAGGCGGACGTGGAAGACCTTCTCGCGATGATTTACCAGAGCGGCTACCTCACGATAAAAGGCTACAACGAGAAAAGGAGGCAGTACCGGCTCGACTTTCCGAACAACGAGGTGCGCAACAGCTTCGTGACGCTGCTCGCCAACAACTACTGCGGGCAAAGGAACGACCCGAAGAACTTTGTGTTGGACATCAACGACATGCTCGACGAATGCCGACTGGACGACATGCACGACGCACTCTCCAGCTTCTTCGCCTCGATCCCTTACAACGCGAACTACCAGGAACGCGCGTGGAGCTACGAGAGCCACTATCATTACACATTGTATTTGATATTCAGACTGTTGTCTTGTTATACGACTTTAACTGAAAAAGAAAATTCAAGAGGCCGTGCCGACATCATCGTTGAGACGAACGACTACGTTTATATTTTTGAATTCAAGTTGGACGGCACGGCGGCTGAAGCCCTGAAGCAGATTGACGACAAAGGCTATGCGGAGCCTTACGCCGCGGATTCAAGGAAGCTGTATAAGGTCGGAGTCGCGTTCTCGTCGGAGAGGCGGAACATCGCGGAGTGGAGCGTTGTTCTTTAGTCTTTAGTCCTTAGTCTTTAGTTTTTAGTTTTGAGAGTTGAGAGTGGAGTTGGCTGGTGCACAACACCGCCTCGCTTTCGTGTTATTCGTGAAATTCGTGGTGAATATTTTCGTTGAGGTATTTGTCGATTATCTGAATCGCTTTTTCTGTATCTTCTTTGTTTACAGACAGTTCTGTGCTTGAGGACGTTGTCCCGTTCACCCATCCGGCTGCTATGCTTTGCGTCAGTGAGTTGTGCAGGACACATTCAATGTTGTTTTCTTTCAGAAGAGACGCCACGTAATTTGCCTCTATGTCTGAACCTATAAAGACGATGTTCAGCGTGTTTTCCATGATGTGAATTTTTTGTGCAAAATTAACATTAAATTAGTACTTTTGTTCAAATTTTTTGAAAAATGAAAAAGGATTTTTTGAAGGAAAAGTATGAAGGTTTCATTTCGTATTTTGAAAAAAACATGCCGGTGGCGGAGAGTGAGCTGAAGTTCGAGAATCCGTATCAACTCGTTGTGGCTGTGATACTTTCGGCTCAATGCACCGACAAGAGGGTGAACATGACCACGCCAGCTTTCTTTGAAAGGTTCCCTGATGCCAAGACTTTGTCGGATGCCACTGTTGAGGAAGTCCATGAGTATATCAAGTCGATTTCATACCCGAATAACAAGTCGAAAAGCCTTGTCGGAATGGCGAGGACGCTGGTGTCGGAGTTCGGCGGGGTGGTCCCGTCAGACGTTGACGAGCTTCAGAGGCTGCCCGGAGTGGGGCGGAAGACGGCGAATGTCGTGACGGCGGTCGCTTTCGGGAACGCTGCGATGCCCGTTGACACTCACGTGTTTAGGGTGTCGGCACGCATCGGACTGACTCAAAACTCCAAGACACCCTTGGAGACAGAGCGTCAGCTTGTGGCGCACATCCCGTCGGAAATTCTGTCGAAGGCGCATCATTGGCTGATACTTCATGGCAGATACGTCTGCACTGCGCGGAACCCGAAATGCGGTGAGTGCGGGATAAAGGAAATTTGCGACCATTATAACAAGGTGTGAATTTCGATTGAAAAATTTTTCTGAAAGCACTTGATGTTTCAAAATAAATGTTTATCTTTGTGCGTCTCGGTTTGATTAGAAACTCGTCAAAATCATAATCGGACATTACTTGTAAATAAATTATAATTCATTGATTAAAAATTAGTTGCATATATGGCAGGTAAGAATTTGGAAGATGACGTTGAAAAAGTGCGTCTTGAAAAAATGAAGGCTTTGGAAGCCACACTCGGAAATATTGAGAAGTCGTTCGGCAAAGGCAGCATCATGCGCCTCGGCGACAATAAGATTGAGAAAATTGAGAGCATCCCGACGGGTTCCATCGGTCTCGACTATGCGTTGGGCATCGGCGGAATGCCGCGCGGAAGAATCATAGAAATCTTCGGGCCGGAAAGTTCCGGCAAGACGACATTGGCACTGCATGTCGTGGCCGAAGCGCAGAAAAACGGCGGCATAGGCGCATTCATCGACGCCGAACACGCATTCGACCGTTTCTACGCAAAGAAACTCGGCGTTGACATCGACAACCTGCTTGTTTCTCAGCCAGATAACGGAGAACAAGCATTGGAAATCGCCGAAAACCTCATCCGCTCCGGCGCAATCGACGTGATAGTAATCGACTCTGTGGCGGCCCTCACCCCGAAGAGCGAGATAGAAGGCGAGATGGGCGACAGCAAGATGGGATTGCAAGCTCGCCTCATGTCGCAGGCAATGCGTAAACTCACGGCATCAATAAGCAAAACATCCACGGTCTGCATCTTCATCAACCAGCTGCGTGAGAAGATTGGCGTGATGTTCGGCAACCCGGAGACGACGACAGGCGGCAACGCACTGAAGTTCTACAGCTCGGTGCGCCTCGACATCCGCAAGGTCAGCCAAATCAAAGACGGTGAGAATATGACAGGCAACCGCGTGAAAGTCAAGGTGGTGAAGAACAAAGTCGCGCCTCCGTTCAAGAAAGCGGAGTTCGACATCCTTTACGGCGAAGGCATCTCAAGAATCGGCGAGATAATAGACATTGGCGTTGAACTCGGTGTCATCAAGAAGAGCGGCTCGTGGTTCAGCTATAATGAAACCAAGCTCGGACAGGGTAGGGATGCCCTCAAGAAACTGCTTGACGAAAATCCCGAACTGATGGATGAATTGACTGAAAAGATAACCGAGGCGCTGAAGAATGCCGACCAAGACCTTTAAAGATTGATATTGATTATATGAAAAGACTGCTTTTGTTGGCGACCTGCGCCTTGATGGTCGTGAGTTGTTCGAACGTTAATGAAGGTGACAATACTAAAGTAAAACAGCGGGAATTAGTTGAAAATCAGACTGATGCACGTGAAGAGCCGATGATGGTCATAACAGATTCCCTTAATGCTGACGCTTATGTCCAAAGGGCAAGACTGTATATGTCGGAAGAACATGTCGGTGACGCGATGCGTGACATCAACACAGCTCTCTCATTGGATGGTGACAACATTGACGCATTGCTGGTCCTGGCCGACATATATTATGCACTCGGTGACGAGGATAATATCATGCTCACGCTTAACAAGGCGACTGAAGCCGCGCCGTATGACACCCGTCCGATAATCAAATTGTCGGAGTTGAGTTTTATCCAAGGGAATGTACGTATGGCTGATGCATACCTTGACAAGGCATTGCAAATCAATAAGATAAATCCGCAGGCTTATTTTATGCGCGGCGTTATCAGCATGTCAAAGAATGATACGGTGCAAGCTTTGAAGAACTTTAATCTTGCAAGGAACCAAGACGACAGTTTCTTTGATCCTGTCGTGCAGATTGCAGCAATCTATGCCGCACAGCATGATGACTTGGCCGTTGATTTCTATGACCTCGCGATAAGCATGCAGCCGGATAATTGGGGCGTTTATTACGAAAAGGCTATGTATCTGCAAGACAACGGGAAGCCGGAGGAGGCTTTGTCAATTTATGATACACTGAATGAGAAAATGCCTGGCAACTTTGATGTGATTTACAACAAAGGATATGTCAGTTTGGTCTATCTGCTTGATTATGACAAGGCTATCGAATACTTCGACCAAGCATTGGCAGTAAGGCCGGATGCCGTGAACGCTTTGCTCAATAAAGGTGTCGCCTGCGAACAAAAGGGTGATTTCATAGAAGCGAAAAGCATCTATCTCCAGATTTTGAGGGATAACCCCAATTATCAGTTGGCGATAGATGCTTTGCATAGAATAGGCGACTGACGCCTATTCTATGTTATTCTTCTTTCTTCTCTTCGGTGAACAGCTTGGCTAACTCATTGAGGTTGTCGTCCAATTCCTGTTCAATGCCTTCAAGTTCTTTTATGTTATCTACAGGTTCGTTCATCGAGAAATAGAATTTTATCTTAGGCTCTGTGCCTGAAGGCCTTACGCTGACTTTGATTCCGTCTTCGGTGAAGAACTGAAGCACGTCCGACTTCGGCAGGTTGATGATTGTCTCGATACCGAAGTTGATGTCTTTGCTGACACTGAGCTTGTAGTCTCTTATTTCGTTGATTCTTGAGCCAAGAAGTGACTTCGGCGGGTTTTTCCTCAATTCAAACATCATCTGTTTGATTTCCTCGATGCCGCTGATTCCTTTCTTGGTGAGCGATACGAGTTTCTCCCTGTACACGCCAAATTCCTTGTAGATGTCTTTCAGGATTTGGTACAACGTCTTGCCTTGTTCCGCCGCCCATGCTGTGGCTTCCGCCAGCATGAAGCATGTGATGATGGCATCTTTGTCGCGTACGAAATCGCCGACGAGGAAACCGTAACTTTCTTCGCCGCCGCAGATGAATTTCTCTTCAGGCTTGTTGAGGATTTTGTCGGCGATGTACTTGAAACCAGTCAGCACATCGTATGTCTTGACATTGAATTTGTCTGCAATCTTGATGAGTATGTCGCTTGTGACTATTGTCTTGACAATGAACTCATTACCTTTGAGTTTCCCGAGTTCGTTCCAGCGTGTGAGTATGTAATAGGTGAGTATGCTTGCCGTTTGGTTTCCGTTGAGGAGAATGAATTCGCCTTCGTCATTTTTCACCGCGACACCAACACGGTCTGCGTCAGGGTCGGTGGCAAGGACGACATCTGCCTTGATGGCCTTGGCTTTGTCGATGGCCATCGTCATGGCTGCGTGCTCCTCAGGGTTCGGAGAGACGACAGTGGGGAAGTTGCCGTCGGTAATCATCTGTTCCTCAACAGGATGGAAGTTCTTGAACCCTGCTTTAGCGAACAGTTTTGGCATCAACTGACCGCCTGTCCCGTGAATCGGCGTATAGACAAATGACAGGTCTTTGTGTTTCTTGATGAGTTTTGGCGACAGCGACAGACTCATGACTTTTTCGAGGTATATATCATCGAATTTGTCATCAAGCATCTCGATGAGTGATTTTTTACCTTTACGGTTGACCATCGTCATGTCGGTGATTTTCTGAACTTCGGCGATGATGTTCTTGTCGTGTGGAGCAACGACCTGCCCGCCGTCTTCCCAATACACCTTGTAGCCGTTGTATTCTTTCGGGTTATGTGACGCGGTGACAACAACACCCGACTGACATTTTAGCTCGCGGATCGCAAAGGAAAGCTCCGGCGTTGGACGCAATGCGCTGAATAAGAATACCTTGATGCCATTCGCTGACATGACATCAGCGGTGATTTGTGCGAAGCTTTTGCTATTGTTGCGGCAGTCGTATGCTATGGCAACTTGTGGCTGTTTGATGTCTGAAAACATCTTTTTGATGTAGTTCGCAAGGCCTTGTGTTGCCATTGCGACAGTGTAGATGTTCATGCGGTTCGTGCCGGCACCCATGATGCCGCGAAGTCCGCCGGTCCCAAATTCGAGAATGCGATAGAAACTTTCATTCAGCTCGTTAGGGTCGTTGTCAATCATGTTTTGAACCTGCCGTCTGGTGTCTTCATCGTATTGCTCTGATAACCAAGATTTTGCTTTTGCAAGAATTTCAGGTGTGACGTTGCTCATATCGTAAATTTTAGGTTAATATTTCTTTCAAAATTATTTTGCAAAGTTAAACAAAAAAGTAATACCAAGCGATTCTTTAAATTGAAGAATTGGCCTCTGTTTTGTGACTTCGACTCCGTTTTCAAATTCCTTCACCTCGAACCTGATATTGTCATCATAAATCAGATGAATGTTAAAAAGCGTTGATATTCTTTTAGTTATGAGGAATTTTATTCCTGTCTCCCAGTCAACGTCAATGTTCCATCTGTTTGACCGATTTGCATCCAAGTAGTTGTTGTACAAATTAAGTGTCGAGAACATGCTTATGTTTTTGTCGAACTGCTGGCTGTATTTCACCAAAATGTTTATCCCGAGTTCGGCAAAAAATTTCTTTCCGGGAACCCATGTGCTGTCTCCTTCGATTATGTTCCAATATCCGGCTTCCACGCCGAATGAGCCTTTGTCGGCAAGCTCTTGGTCCATGACAAATGTCATCTTGCCTGCCATCGGACTCATGAAAACTGACAGGTATTTGTTGATTGTGTAGGTATAACCCATTGATATTGTGAGGTATGCCGGCGCGAAGAACTTTGAAATCGGCACGGAGTCGTTAGGGTAGGCGTAACCGTTTGTAAATTGCGTCTTCAACGTCGTTATCGACGTGAAAGTGAGGTGCTTCTGGTTGTTGTTTGAAATTGTAGTGGCGAGTTCAAAACGGTCTTCGGTCTTCTCAATGCGTTTGCTCTTGGCGTATTCTGAAATGCCGTATGCAAATATCCCCGTGGTTAAGTAACTGAATTTCTTGCGTTTAAGTGTGTATTTAAAATTAGCGTTGATTTTGCCGGAAGCATTGCTCTCACCGCCAGCCGCCCAGTGTGTGATTGCTAACTGATTGATTGTGAACCCGATGTTGCCTTCGATACTTTGACTTATGCTTTCCTCTTCTGGTGACATTCTGATCGTGTCAATTTTTATGATTTGTCTTGGCGTAATCAAAGTGTCTATGATGAACGTCGTGTCGTATGTCTGTATCGTGTCAATCTTGATAAGATAATCCAATTTTTGCACAATGCTGTCTTGTGCCTTGATTTTCAACGGACTTGCAGAAAAAATAAGTCCGAGAATCAAAGCCGCGATGATAGAAACATTATTCAAAATCGCTTTGAAAACCGACATTTGAAAAAATGAAAAAATATTCAATTACTCGTTTCAGCCTGCAAAAATACTAAAAAAATTCCAGTGTCAGGACGTTTTTTTTTGTCCCGATTGTAACATTTTATTTAACTTTGCAAAAATTTTCAATATGAAATCAATCAGAATGAATCTCGTGAAGTCAAGTGATGACTTGTACATGAAAAGCAAGTGGTTTGGCAATCCGGATGTGCCTGAAAATTTCCCGATTCCAGACGATTTGTTTTTTATTTGTCAGTTGAGATGCGATGAACTGGCTGAATTCGACGAGGCTAACTTGCTGCCACACAAAGGGATGCTGTATTTTTTCGCCGCCATTGACTATTATTTCGGCTCTCTCGATTGCTATTATCCCGAGGAACAATATTGGAATAAAGAAGATGTGCGGGTTTTTTATATTGAAGATATTGAAAACCAAGAGTTTAAACAAATTGTTTTTGAAGACGAAGATGGCAATCCTGTGGCATATCAGCAGAGACGCATTGAGTTTTCAATCGACAAACCCGACAGCGACGGGCACAAATTGCTCGGGGTGCCGTTTGATATGCCGTGGGAGGACTGGGACGCCCCATACCAAGGCTGGGTGGAACTTCTGCAAGTCGATTCAGATGAAGATGACGATTTCAATCTCAACTTCGTGGATTTTGGCATGATGCATGTCTTGGTAAATCCTAACGACTTGAAAGACAAAGACTTCTCAAAAGTCACTGCGACTTTGATTTACACCTGAATATAGTGAGTTGTTAAAAAAAATTTAAGGAAGTTTCTTCGCTATTACATTAGCGGTGAAACTTTCTTTGCATTTTGCGAGTTCCTCGGGTGTGCCTTCAAAGACAAGGTTTCCGCCTTTGTCGCCGCCTTCCAGACCAAGGTCGATGACCCAGTCGGCCGTTTTGATGACATCGGGGTCGTGCTCGATGACGACTAACGAATGCCCGTTGTTAATCAACGCCTCAAAAGCGGCAAGCAGCTTGTTCACATCGTGGAAATGAAGCCCTGTCGTCGGCTCATCGAAGATAAACAGTGTCGGCTGTTCGTTGGTGCCATTGACTAAGAATGAAGCGAGTTTTATCCTTTGCGCTTCGCCGCCGGAAAGTGTTGACGATGGCTGTCCCATCTTCAGATAACCTAATCCTACGTCTTGTAACGGCTTGAGTTTCATTATGATACGGTCTGTGATGTTCTTATTGTCATTCGGTTGGCTGAAGAACTTTATCGCTTCATCGATGCTCATCTCCAAAATGTCGAAGATGTTTTTCTCGAGGAATTTTATTTCAAGAGCCTCTTCTTTGTAACGCATTCCATGGCAGACATCACATTGCAGATAAACATCGGCCATGAACTGCATCTCGACTTTCAGAGTGCCTTCGCCTTCGCAGTTGTCGCATCGTCCGCCTGGCACGTTGAACGAGAAATAACCGGCTTTGTTGCCGCGCATCTTCGCCAGTTTCTGCTCGGCGAACAAAGCGCGAATGTCGTCAAAGGCTTTGACGTATGTCACTGGGTTTGAGCGTGTTGACTTTCCTATCGGGTTCTGATCGATCATCTCGACGGCTTTTATCGCCTGCAAGCTGCCGTGCATCTTCCCGAATGAGCCTGTCTTTTCGGCTGTCCCGCCAAGATATTTCTTCAGTGATGTGTAAATGATGCTGTTTACCAACGATGACTTGCCTGAACCGCTCACGCCTGTGACGACGGTGAGAACGTTCAACGGTATTTTGACGTTGATATTCTTGAGGTTATGCTCAAGGCATCCGTCAAACTCAATGGCGTTGTTCCACTTCCTGCGTCGTTTGGGAACAGGAATCTCCTTTTCCCCTGTGATGTACTGCGCGGTCAGTGATTGTGCGTTTTTCAACATCGCTTTGATGTCGCCTTGAAAGACCAACTCGCCGCCGAAGCGTCCTGCCATCGGGCCGATGTCGATGATTTGGTCGGCTGCCCGTATGATTTCTTCATCGTGTTCAACAACAATGACAGTGTTGCCAATATCGCGCAGACGTTTCAGGACTTTGATAAGTCGTTGAGTGTCACGAGAATGCAGGCCGATGCTTGGCTCATCGAGTATGTATGTCGAACCGACGAGACTGCTTCCGAGCGATGTGGCGAGGTTTATCCTCTGCGACTCGCCGCCCGAAAGCGTGTTGGATGCGCGGTTGAGCGTGAGGTATCCGAGGCCGACCTCATCGAGGAAGCCGAGCCTGTTTTTTATCTCGATGAGAAGACGTTCCGCAACAGTGGCGTCCGATTCCGAAAGCCTAAGCGTGTTAAAGAAAACGTTCAGCTCCGACAGCGGCATCGTGACAAGGTCGGTGATGCTTTTCCCGTTTATCTTCACGTAACTCGCCTCTTTGCGCAGCCTCTTGCCTTTGCATTCCGGACAGGTGGTCTTGCCGCGGTAACGCGAGAGCATCACTCTGTATTGAATTTTGTACGACTCGGCTTGTATCTGATCGAAAAATTCATTGATGCCAGTGAAGTATTTGTTACCGTTCCAAAGCGTTTCCTTCTGATTTTCAGTGAGCTCGTAAAATGGCTTGTGAATCGGGAAATCAAAATGATGTGCGTTTCTGACAAGATGGTCGCGGAACTCGCTCATTTTTTCGCCCCGCCAGCAGGCAATGGCATTGTCGTATATTGAAAGCGACTTGTCAGGCACAACGAGGTCTTCGTCGATGCCGATGATGTTGCCGAAACCTTCGCATGTCTTGCACGCGCCATACGGGTTGTTGAACGCAAACAGGTGTGATGTCGGCGGCTCGAAGGTGATGCCATCGGCCTCGAAACGCGACGAGAATGTGTGCTCTTTTCTCTCGCCGCCATCGTCAACCATGACAATGCAATTACCGTTGCCCTCGTAAAACGCGGTCTGAATGGAATCAGCGAGCTGCCCGATGAGTTCTTTCGTCTTGTCGTTGACTTTCAAACGGTCAACCATGATGCGGATGTCTTTCGTTTTGTCTTTGCATTTTCCTTTCAGGTAATCCTCTATTCTGATTAGTTCGCCTTTGACAATCAATCTGTTAAATCCTTGTTGGAGCAGAATGTTGAGATGCTCCTGAATCGTTCTGCCTTCAGGCAGATTTATTGGGGAGAGGATATAAACGGCTTTGCCTTTTTGTTCGAGTATGAAATCAATGACATCGCCGGCTTGGTTTCTTTTCACTTCCTTGCCGGAGATGGGGGAGTATGTGCGCCCGATTCTGGCATACAACAACTTGAGGTATTCGTATATCTCGGTCGTCGTGCCGACGGTGGACCGCGGATTGGATGTCATCGTGCGCTGCTGGATCGCGATGGCGGGCGATAATCCGGTAATCAAATCGACGTCGGGTTTGCTCAAACGCCCCATGAACTGACGCGCGTATGCGCTCAGACTCTCCACGTAACGACGCTGCCCCTCCGCATAAATGGTGTCAAAAGCCAATGACGACTTGCCTGAACCTGACAACCCCGTGATGACAATCAACTTGTTTTTCGGAATGCTTAAGCTGATGTTTTTCAGGTTATTAACCCTCGCTCCATGTATCTCGATATTCGTGAGTTTCTCCATTAAAAAATGCTTTCTGAAAAAATTTTACGAAATTACAAAAAAAAACGGCAGGGTTTTAAAAATTGTTTTATATTTGCGGAAATTTTACAGGGAAATAATTTAAGTCAAACCAATAAATAATAGGAGAGTCGCTATCGAGTAAATTTTACCTTTTTTAAATAGTAAAACCTTAAAAAAGGGGGACTTATGTCTGAAATAATTAACGACAAGGAATTGGTGATGCGTTACCAGAACGGTGACGTGGCAAGTTTCAAATTATTGGTTGACAAATATCAGGATAAAGTTTTTTCATACATCATGATGCTTGTCAAGGACAGGCAGCTTGCCGATGATATTTTTCAGGATACGTTTTTGAAGATTATACGCACGATAAAAGCCGGTGCCTATAACGAAGAAGGCAAGTTCATCCAGTTTGCCATGCGCATCGCCCATAATCTCATTATCGACCATTTCCGCAAGGCAAAACGTCTGCCGATGGTTGACCCGACAAAAGACGATTATGATTTCATTGACAACGCGAAAGTCGCCGGCATGTCTGTCGAAGAGAGAATGATTACTGAACAGATTTACAGTGACTTGCGTGCGATGATAGGTTTTCTTCCCGATGAACAACGTGAGGTGTTGCAAATGAGAATGTATGCCGATATGTCGTTCAAGGAGATTGCCGATGCGACGAATGTGAGCATCAATACCGCTCTTGGAAGAATGCGTTATGCCATTATCAACCTGAGAAAAATGGCAAAAGAGAAAAACCTCACACTCGCCATGTAAAGTGTTGAGAGTGAAGAGTTGAGAGTGAAATTATCATTATATAAACTTCACTCTCAACTCTCAAAACTTCAAACTAAAAAAACTTTCTGTTTTGGTATAATAAACCGCAGACCCGAAGCGTTTATGCCTCGATTATTAACAAAATTGAGTGCCTATGGGTCTGAAAATTACTCCAACACTACCGTCATTCCAGAATGACAACGCATTTGAAAATGAGATAAGAGCCGCTGTGACGGACATCTGCGGCGACATGAAACCGAGCAAATATGCGTTGAACGCAATCATGCAATTCGCGGCATCTTACGAATGCTTCAGCACAAGAATCGGACGCTTTGACGTGGTCTTAAATTAAGACAGTATTTGCAAGATTAACAAGATGTTTGATGGGAATTGAAATCTTGTTGATCTTATCAGTGTCGTTGAGCCATGAGTCGAGGGTTTATAAAAGAAGGTGATCAGGAAGAGATTCCGATGGTGCCGCCGAGGGCGTATCTGCCCAAAGGAATGACTAATTATGTCACGCACGAGGGTCTGGAGGCTCTTAACAATGAGCGAAAAGACCTTGAAAATCAACATATTGAGGCTAATGGTAATTATATAATCTGTAATTTTATTGATGCCAAACTCAAGCTCCTTATCGACAGAATCAACTCGGCAGTCGAGGTCGATTTGTCGAAGGCCGACAAAGACGTTGTCAGCTTTGGGGCGTGGGTGAGGTACAATGGCAGGACGGTTCGCATTGTGGGTGTCGATGAAGCCGATGCGTCGAAAGGCCTTCTGTCGTTTTTGTCGCCGATTGCCAAGACATTGATTGGCAAGAAGATAGGCGATACATTTGAAATCGTTGTCCCGAAAGGGAAAGAGCTGATAACAGTTCAGGATATTTCGTTTGAGCCATTAGAGCTGACGTGTGTTGAACCAGTAAATGCTGAAAAAACATATCCGTAAGATATTCATTATCAAGCGTTGAGAAGAGGCAGGCTTCGGCTGTGCCTATTGAGAAAATCGAAGAAAAATGTGAGAAATCGAAAATCATTGAAGTGGAAACCGATAAACCGGAGGCGAAGTCTGTTGACGTTTTTTCTCCCGAAAAAAACATCATGGAGTTCCTGCCGGTAGTGAATGAGCGCGGGAATATCATTGGTCGTGATTTGTACGTGAATCTTCATAAGGGGAATAAGATTTTGCATCCTGTTGTGCATCTGCATGTCACGGATCCATCGGGCGAAAAGAAGATGTTTTGGTGGCATGTGTCGCTCGGCGAGACGCCGGAGAAGACACTCGTGCGAAAGCTGGGTGAAACGTTGAGTATTTCAGGAGTGAAGCCAAAACTGAAAAAACAATACATCCGCGAGACAAAGTTTGAGAAAGAGCTTGTGTATGTTTTTGTTTTAGCCACCGAATGTACTGTCATGAAGACGCCCGGTGGCAAGGAGTATGAGGACGTATTCGCAAAGGATTGATAAGGTTTGAGTTGGAGGTGTTGTGTGATAATGGTGTTTTCCAAAAATCGAAATGATTTCTAAGAATATTTTTTTGCGAGAAACTAAAAAACAATAACATAAACTTGAAATTTTGCTTAAATTTGCGCTCAAGTTTAATGGTATGACAGGAAAAAAGATTAAAGTGTTGAAAATCGTTTTCGGGCAAGAGATTTCCCTAAACGAGATACCTCTTTTCCGAGGTGCGGTGATAGATTCATTAGAGAATAAAGCTTTGCTTTTCCATAACCACGATGGCGACGGACTGCGTTATTCATATCCACTCATCCAATATAAGCGTATAGGTGGCAAGGCGGCGATTGTGTGTGTCGGTGAAGGGACTGAAGCCATCGGCGAGTTCTTCGCCAGCGGGAATTTTGATGTTTTCATCGGGGAAAAGAAAGTGAACTTGAAAGTCGATTCCATTGATGCAAGACAGATTCTTGTACAGGTGTGGGATGACAGGTTTTCGTATCATTTGCGTCGCTGGTTGCCGTTCAACAAGCAGAACTATGAAAATTTCATGCAGTTGGACGGCGTGGCAGAAAGATGTATGTTTTTGGAGAAGTTGCTTGTCGGTAACGTACTTTCGTTCGCCAAAGGTTTTAACATTCACTTCGACAGGGAAGTGCTGTGCAAAATCAAGCAGTTGAGCGAGCCGATGACTATTGTATATAAAGGTGTCAGGCTGATGGGCTTCGATGTCGAGTTCAGCACCAATGTCTCCTTGCCAGATTACATTGGCTTGGGAAAGGGCGTGAGTGTGGGGAAGGGGACGGTAAAGAAAATTAACAGTAAAGAATAAATGTAGGTCTAAATTATGGATAATACGAGAGAAAAAATCTACCTTGCGGCGTTGCTGCATGATATTGGGAAATTCTATCAGAGGGCGGATGGAAGTTTTTCCGAGAGAAAATTTGATGAAAATATAAAAACTATGGTGGATTATATCTGTCCACAGAAAGAAAATGGTGCTTTCGGATATTTGCATTCGGTTTGGACTTTGCAGTTTTTGGAAGAAGTGTTTTCAAAAATACAACAGATATCTGGTTTGAAAGATAATTTGTATGATGCGAGCAATCCTGATTCAATATTTCAGTTAGCTGCATATCATCATAAACCTGCAACCGAATTGCAATCTTTAATTTCGTTGGCTGATTGGTGGAGCGCTGGCATTGACAGACGAGCATCGAACTTGGAGAAAGAGGAGGGCGAACAGAATGGAATAAATTGGGGTAAACAACGATACAAGCAGATACCATTGTATTCGGTTTTTAATAAAATCAGCAATGGAAATTTTCAATCTGCCTTTGGATTAAAGCCCTTGTCGATTGATGAAAAAGGGTTCTTCCCTTCGGATATAAAAAAGGTTACCGATGGAAATTCGCAAGCAAAATATGCAGAATTGTGGAAATCATTCAAAGAAGAATTTGAGAAGTTGCCGACTGATTCCTTTGAGGGCTTTGCAGAAAGTCTGATGTTTTTGCTGAAGAAATATACCTGGTGTATTCCTTCAAACACTACAGATATGGCGAATGTCAGTTTGTTTGACCATCTGAAGACAACTGCAGCATTTGCTGACAGTTTGTATGTGTATATGCAGGAAAAACCAGATGATTTTGTTTTTAACAACAACCGTTTGACATTAAAAGAAGGTGTGAGACCAGTAATTCTGTTAGGAGGTGATTTGTCTGGCATACAAAAATTCATCTACAATATTGCCTCTCGCAAGGCAGCTGTCAGTTTGAAAGGTCGCTCATTTTATCTGCAATTGCTAATAGACTCTATCATTCAACGTATAATTTCGCATCCTGATATTGAAGCAACTTTAGCTCATGTCGTATATTCATCTGGTGGAAAATTCTATATGATTTTGCCTAATACAATAAAAGTATTGAAGGCTATTTTAGAGCTGAAAAACGACATTGAGGCTGATATTTGGAAACAGCATAATGGTCAACTGATAGTAAATATTGATTATGTATCTTTTGCCTATAATGTAAAAGATAAAGGTCTTGATTTTGATGATAAAGTAAATCAGGCAATCGGCGATTTATGGCGTACATTAGCGGATAAACTGACATCTCAGAAAAATCAAAAATTCAAAGGTGTTTTGTTGAATGAATACGAAAATTTGTTCAAACCGCAAGATATTGATGAAGATGCTAAGGTTTGTGCTGTAACCGGAATTGAAGGAAAATGTGTTGCCATTGATTCCAAAGAAAAAGGCGATAAGACATACGTTTTGCCTATCGTGAAAGAACAGGCAGAATTAGGTAAGACTCTGAAAGATGCAGATTACATATTGACACACAAATCGAACAATGAAAACAAATATGTTAGCAATCGTGTCAAATGTGATATTCTTTGCTCTGGCATTCATAATTATCTGTTTGATCAATTGGAACTGACAGATGATGATGCAGATTTTAGAAAAATAACTTCGGCAGATGTTTGTCGAGTAAAAATGATAAACAATACAAATTTTTTATCTGCACAATTAAAAGGCAATAAATGTAGCTATGGTTTCCAGTTTTATGGTGGCAACAAGCAGGCTAAATCATCAAATGGTGACAATAAGACATTTGAAGAATTAGCAAAAGATTCGTATTTGGGCATTTTGCGAATGGATGTGGATAATCTTGGTTCAATTTTCATTCAAGGTTTACCTGATGAAGATAAGAGTTTTGCCGCTTATTCTACATTGTCATTCATGCTGGATTATTTCTTTAGCGGGTATTTGAACACTATTCGTGAAAATGAGAATTTCAAAGATGATGTGAATATCCTTTATTCCGGAGGCGATGATGTGTTTGCAGTTGGTAGATGGAATAAATTGATAGAATTTGCCGAAGCCATTAGAGAGAATTTCCGAAAATTTGTTGGACGAGATGATATTTCGATTTCGGGTGGAATAGCTATTGTAGATGATAAGTTTCCGATAGCTAAAGCGGCTGAGATGGCAGGAGAGGCCGAAGACGCAGCGAAGAAATATAAGAATTCTGCCAAGGATGCCTTTAATATGTTTGGAGAGAGTGTCGTATGGTCGAAAGAAGAATATGGATATGTGAAATCCTATAAGCAACAGTTTGTGTCGTTGATAGATGGTTTTGGCTTATCAAGAGGCATCTTGCACAAGATTATGACATACGCTGAAATGGTAAAAGAAAACAAACAAATAGAAAAAAATAAAGATGACAAACGAAAACCCAATATGAGTTACTTGTGGCATACTGCCTATTATTTAACCCGTTTTATGGGAAAAGAAAAAGACAATAAGGCTGTTTGTGAATTTTGCAAAGATTTGCGAGATAAACAATTAATTAAGGAAGATAACTATAGGCTTATGTCTTTGGCTGCTCGCTGGGCAGAACTTGAGTTGAGAGAAAAAAGAAACGATAACATTAACAATAAAAATTGAAAGATATGGCTTGGAACAAACAAGATTTAATCCCACAAAGTGAGATAACAGACAAGATTACAGATGCAACTGTTAAATTTGCAGAAAGATTTGGTTCTTATTTAGGAACAGATGATGAAAATTCTCAGAATCACAGATCCATGCAAAACAAGCTGACCACAAATCAACTTCGAAAATTTTTTGGTGAAGTGAAACGCCAACAAATGTCTGGGTATAATGAAACAGATTTTGTTCTATTAAAACCCAAATTGGCTTATGCAGTCGGTCGTGCAAAATCAAAAGTGGCTAAAATTAACGACTTTTATTATGTGATAGCGAATGCAATTGACCAAGTTCATAATGAGCAACAATTCAAGAATTTTATAAAGATTTTTGAGGCAATAGTAGCCTATCATAAAGCTGCGGAAGAAAAAATTAGTTTGTAATATTTAATATTTTGGTAAAATGAAACAATTGGTAAAGAAAATCAGAATAAATACAACAATCACATTGGTTACAGGGCTTCACATTGGTGGAAGTGGTGATAATGTTGAAATTGGTGGAATCGATAACCCGGTTATCAAAATTGGAACAAAAGATAATCAGCCATATATTCCTGGCAGTTCATTGAAGGGCAAAATGCGCTGTTTGCTTGAACAAATTGCAGGCTCTTCAAAGGTTGGTGGAAATGATGATATTAATAATTTGTTTGGATTCTCTCAAACCAATCAACCTTCAAAACTTATTGTCAGAGATTCGATGCTTACGCAAAAATCAGTAGAAATGTTGAAAGCAGCAGAATTGGACATGCCATATACAGAAGGTAAATGGGAAAATGTGATTGACCGTGTGAAAGGTACAGCTGAACATCCTCGTCAAACAGAAAGAATTCCGGCGGGAGTTTCCTTTGATGTTGAATTTGTTATAAATGTCTGGGACGAGGATAAAGAAGACAATTTGATTGGCTTACTAAATAAGGGTATCAATGCGCTTGAAAATGATTATTTAGGAGGTAGTGGTTCCCGTGGTTATGGACAAATTAAATTCGGTGAATTAAAACAGACGGAATTATCTGAAAGAAATAATTGGAAAGCATAGCGTATATGGCAACAAAGAAATTCAAAACATACAAGTTGCATTTTACCTCACCGCTTCATTTGGGTGATGCTCGCGATGATTATAGTGTGAGTTTGCAGACCATTGCTTCCGACACTATGTATGCGGCATTGATCTCATGCTTGGCAAAATTGGGAAAGACGATTCCCGATAATGGTGATTTGGGATGCACGATTAGCAGTTTGTTCCCATTCTACCAAAAAAACGCAGAATCCAATGCGATTTATTTCTTTCCTAAACCTTTAAAGCAAATTTTGCCAACATCAGAAGCGGCAATCAAGGAACGCAAAAAAGTAAAGAAAGTGGCTTGGTTGGATGCAAAATACTTTTCAAAGGCATTGAATGGAGAGCAACTTTTTGATGATGATACGATAGAAAAATTGGATAAAGGCGTTTATCTTACAGAAGAGACGATAGACAAAGATTTCATTACTTCTCAGGTGTCGCCACGCGTTACAGTCTCTCGTGATGGACAGGAAGATGCAAAGCCTTTTTATATGGATAGAATAATGTTTAAAGATTATTCTGGCTTGTATTTTGTGATAGATGGAGACACGACGCTATTGGATAAGGCAATCGCATTACTTCAATCGGAAGGCATTGGAACCGACAGAAATGTCGGGAATGGATATTTTGAATATGAAACAAAAGAGGTTGAAATAAATATGCCTGAAGAATCTGATTGTTCAATAATATTGTCTTCGTATATACCAGAATCCAAAGAACAACTCTCTGAAATGCTTGGTTCCGAAAAAATTGCATACGATTTTCAACGACGTGGAGGTTGGATAACTACACCGCCTCACAACACATTGCGAAAAAAATATGTGTATGCGTTTACGGCAGGCTCCGTGTTCGCTTCAAAGTGCAATGGCATCGAGCAAAAAGGGCTGGTGGGTGTTGATTTGAATCCGACAATCAATTGGGATCAAAAAGTTGAGCACCCGATTTGGCGTTGCGGAAGAGCAATCTTTTTACCTATAAAGTTGGCTTGATATGAATGGAATAAATAAGAAATACAATATCGAGATTGAAGTATTAACGCCTCTTTCTATCGGTGCCGGAGCCGAAAAAGATTGGGTACGCGGAGTTGACTTTGTGGTAGATAATCAAAAGTTATACAAACTCAATCTAAAAAAAATGGTCAATGCAGGTTTGCGACCAGAAGAATTGTCAAATTTCTTTGCGAATAAGAATGAAAGTGGTTTAAAATCCAAATTGGCTGGAAAGTTAAAAGACGTGTCTGATGCCATAATTCCGTGTCCTATTGAATCTGATAATGATATAAAAGCATTTGTCAAGAATCAGATGAATGGGAAACCTGTGTTAGTCGGTAGCTCTTTGAAGGGCGCCATTCGTTCAGTTTTATTTGAATATTTGGGCGGAATATCAAAGAATGGACAAGAAGTTTTTGGCTCCTCGACGGTTGGTGACGAATTTATGCGTTTTATTAAAATTTCAGATGCGGAATTCGATGAAACTTCTTTAGTTAATACCAAAATTTTCAATTTGCAAAAGAAAGGCTCTTGGCAAGGAGGTTGGAAACATGGGCAGAATGAAACCTCATCGAATTACAAGGCTACGGGATTTAACACGTTGTATGAAAGTTTGATGCCGGGACAAATTGGAGTGGCTTCTTTGATGATGTCAGAGGTGGCTTATAATAAGTTTAGTACAGCAAAACAACCTCATGAGAAAGATGATAAAAAACGTCCGGTTTTATCGAATGGAATTTCAGAGTTGTGTAAAATAATCAACAAACACACAAAGAAGTATTTAGAAAAAGAAAAGTCCTTTTTTGAAAAGTATGCAACAGATAGGACGGATGAAATTGTCCAATCTATAGACAAATTGCTCAAACAGATTCCCCAGGACAATTCCTATTGCATTTTAAAGATGTCGGCAGGTGCTGGTTTCCATTCTATTACTGGTGATTGGCAATTTGATGATTTCACAAATGGCACTTTTGATCGGAAACGCAATAGAGAAGGAAAAGTCTTGCCTAAATCTCGTAAGATCGCATGCTATGGGGATTCTTTGTCGTTAATGGGATTTGTCAAATTGAAACCAGTTTCCGGTGAAGAAGTGGAAAAACGGAAACAAGAAATTGTGCAACGAGAACAAGAACGTTTAGCTGAAATTCAACGCCAAAAAGAAGCCGAAGAAAGAAAAAAACGAGAAGCTGAAGAACGTCAAGCAAGATATCAATCTTTAATCGCAGAGGCAAAAGAATTGGAATCCGAAGAGAAATATGAAGAAGCTTTAGCCAAAGCAAACGAAGCAAAAGAATTATTGCACAATGGTCGAGAGCATGAATATTGGATTTCTCAAATTCAATATAAAGTTGATGCGATTAATGCAAAACGAGAGGTAGAAGAATTGGCAAGAAAAGATGCAGAAGCAAGAGTTACGGCTAATAAAATCCCTCTCTCTGATAAAATATCCAATGCTTCGAAAATACCAACATTGTGTGGAAATGTGAAAACATGGTTGAAGTATGATAATAAATTTTCGGATGAAGATTATGAAGCGTTTAAATTCAAACTAATAGAGATTTATCATGCAATGAAATCCAAAGAACAGAAAGAATTTCAAAATTTTGCCAAGTGGAAACAGGTCTCTGAAATAGTCGGCGAAGAAACCGCCCGTCAATGGTTTGATGAAATAATAAAACAACAATAGAACTACCTATGTCCCGCATCAAACTTTTCATTTCCAGTGTCCAAAGCGAATTTGCAGAAGAACGGCAGATGCTCGTTGATTATATCCGTGGCGATGCGCTGCTGAGCAAATTCTTCGAGCCGTTCATCTTTGAGGAACTGCCCGCGAAGGACATTTCCCCGCAGCAGATTTATTTGGATGAAGTCGGACAGTGCGATGTGTATGTCGGATTGTTCGGTGAACATTACGGCTACGAAGATGCCGAAGGCGTCTCTCCGACGGAACGCGAATACGACCATGCCACCTTGCTGCATAAAAACCGTCTGATCTTTGTCAAAAATGTGGATAAGAGACATCCTAAGGAACAACTGCTGTTGGAAAAAGCACAGCAGGAAGTTGTGCGGAAGTCGTTCTCTAATCTGGATGCGCTGCGTGTTGCGGTCTATGCTTCATTAGTACGCTATATGGAGGAAAAAGGAATCATTCGCTGGCGGCCGTTCGATGCTTCAACCGACAATGGCGCGTCAATCAGTGATATTGATGAGGATAAGGTGCAAAACTTCATCCACCTTGCCCGCGCCAAGCGCAACTTCCCATTGGCGGAAGATACGAAAGTGGAGGTGCTGCTGCGTCACTTTGATTTGATGGATGATGATGGGAAAATAGCCAATGCGGCCATTCTTCTTTTCGGTAAGAAGCCGCAGAAATATTTCATCACGTCAGAGGTCAAATGCGTGCAGTTTTACGGGAATGAGGTGGTCAAGCCGGTGCCTTCCTATCAGATTTACAAAGGCGATGTGTTTGAACTGGTTACACAGGCGACCAGTTTTGTGATGAGCCGCGTGGACAACTGGGTGGGCACGCGCAATGGCCCGACAGCTTCTGTTCCAACCCATCCGGAATTGCCAATGGAGGCGGTGCAGGAAGCCATCGTCAATGCGGTCTGCCACCGCGATTATGCCAATAACGGCAGCGTGCAGGTGATGCTTTTCCGCAACCGATTGGAAATACTCAATCCTGGACATCTTCCATTTGGGATGACCATCGAGAAACTCAAAGGCCCTCATAAATCGATGCCGACCAATCCGCTGATTGCCGACCCGATGTACTGGTGCGGATACATTGAAAAATTGGGTACGGGAACCGAAGATATTTTAAAGAAGTGTTCCGAATATGGATTGAAGCGTCCTGATTTCCATCAGGATGAAGATTTCAAGGTGACGTTTTGGAGAAATGAGTCTGAAACTGTGGCAGACGGTGATACTGTAACAGGTGAGACTGTACTCCAAGAAACTACCCAGAAAACTACCCGGAAAACTACCCAGAAAACTACCCAGAAAATATTGGAATGTATAATGGATAATGAATTTGTTTCAAGAAAAGATTTGGCGGAGATGTGCGGCATATCACAAGATGGTATTAAATGGCAGCTCCGGCAAATGCAACAACAGGGATTGATCCGCCGTGTCGGACCAGACAGAGGCGGACACTGGGAGATAATTGAAAAATAAAAATTAAAATTAAATGGCAAAAGTTCACATAACATTACTCGGTAAAGAACCACTTCCTGTGTTTTATCCGATAGTTGAGTTTCACCAAAAAATAGTGTATCTAATTGGTACAGAGGAAAATAAAGATATTGCATTGTCAATTGGGCGCGTGCTATCCTATCTTGGTATAGAATATCATTTCTGTGAAGTTGCGGCATATGACATATTGGATACATGCCGTGTTTGTGATGAGATTCATGATAAATATGCAGAAGATGACGAATTCCTTTATAATATTACCGGCGGAACGAAACCAATGGCAATTGGCGCTTTGATTACGGCTAAAAAACATGGTTCGGAAATTATTTATACCAATGGGAGCAAATGTATCGACATCAATACATACGAATCTGTCGATTTACAGTGTAAACTTGATAGCGAAGTGCTGTTTATCATGCAAGGGCAGCAGATTAAAGAGATGGAAAAATATGTTGAGAATCCGATAAAAATATTAGCAGCCAAAAAAATAATGGATTTGATTGTGAATGACAATAAGGTCTACAGGGATTTGTCGGAATACAAGGAAATTTGCGCAGGAAATGTTCCTAAGAATTTCAGCCATAAAAAGATTCGGTATGCCAATGATAATGGACATATTGTTGTTGAATATGAAGGTGCAACGGTTCTTGATGTTGATTTTGAAGATTCCGACAAACTCCTGTTTGAAGGAAGATGGTGGGAGACTCTTGTTGCTGATGCTTTGTCAAAATGGTCTAATGGAAGATTCGAGATTTTGCAGAACGTGAAGTTCAAAAATAAGAGTGATGCTTCTGAATCAACAAAAGACAAGAATGAAATCGACATACTAGTCAATTTGGGTACAACTTTCGTGATGATAGAATGTAAGTCAGGCAATCTGACGCAGAATGAAATATATAAGATGGACTATGTGAGAAACACGTACGGAAGCGACAAGTCGAAAAGCGTTCTTGTATCGTTCTATCCGGTTAAGAATGACCTGAGAGAAAAGGCAAAAGATTCCCAGATTGACATAATCTGTCCGCGAAACTATTATGTTCAATCGAAAGTGTTAAAATCTATTTCAATTGAAATGGAAAAAATAATAAGGCAATTAAATGTATAGAAAAATGAACCAAAAAACTTTGTTAGTCAGCTTAGTTAGTGACCAGACCATCCCCAACGTCCAGTTGATTAAAGAATTCAAGAAAATCTCAACGGACTACTTGTTTGTTACAACAGCGGGAATGGAGAAAAAAGGCACTCGCTGTTGGATTGAAAACGCTTGTAACATCAAAGGAGATACTATCGAGGTTAATGAATATTCCTTTGCGGATATTAACGAAAAACTGCAATCTTGCAATTTGGGCAGGTTCGACAAGGTCGTTGTCAATCTTACGGGCGGAACGAAGATTATGACGATGGTGGCGGAAGAATTCTTCAAAAGCATTGGTGCGGACATATTTTATGTCACGGGAAAGAATAATGAATACATACGCATATTCCCGAAAGGAACTGAAAATGTGCTCGCTTTTGAACAAAAGCTGACGGTTGCTGACTATCTGACGGCCTACGGATTTACATTCCAGGAACCCAAACCTGCCATGTTCTCAATAGACGTTGCAAAACCTATTGTCGAACTTTATAGTTCTGATGAAAGAATTCAGGCGAATATTGATGCCATTCGATTTATCAATATCCAAAGAAGTAAGGAAAAAGGTGTGAAAACGGAAGACCTGTGCAAGGTTGAATCTTTTCTGAAAGAAATCCAATTTCCTCTCCAAAATGATCAGCTGACAGCGGAAGAAGTCAAATACCTTTCTGGCGAATGGCTGGAGGAATATGTCGGGTTGAAAATCAAAGGTGAACTGAACCTGTCTGATGATGAAATCTTTGTTGGAACGAATATTTCCAAGGAAGTCGGTAACAGCAGGGAAAAGAACAACGTGCGGTTGTTGCTGGGCGATGATGCCGATCTGAAAAACGCTGATTCAAAAAATGAAATGGATGTGATGTTCATGTTCGAAGGCAAGTTTTATTCCATTGAATGCAAATCTTCAATTATAGCGTATAAAACAATCGTTGATAAAAATGGAAATCCGGTGGAAAAACCTTATAATATTCTCGGAGAAACTATCTATAAATCCGATTCGTTGAAGGGCAAGTTTGGACTGTTTCCGCAGACAACAATCCTGACATTGACGGATTTGCAAAAATATTGGTCAGATATTCAAGATAAAGGACTTCGAAATAATCGAATGCGCGAAATGGAGAACCTTATTAACAGGGCAAATCTTTCCAACATAAAACTTGTTGACAGAAAGATGATTAATGGTTCTGAATCTATTTTTGAACTCGTAAAATAATTGATTATGCTTATCAACCTTTCAAATCATCCGTCATTGAAATGGAGCAAGGAGCAGACAGAAGCCGCCAACAGTCGGTTCGGTGAAATCATCGATTTGCTTTTCCCTGCTGTCTCGCCCGAAGGCGACGAGAATTATATCGCGGCTTTGGCCGACGAGTATTGCAACAAGGTAATTGAACTGGCCGGCGGCACGCCCGTCACCGTGCATCTGATGGGGGAGATGACACTCGCATTTGCCATCGTCAGACGGCTGAAACAGTCCGGCATTCCGTGCGTGGCATCCACAACTCAACGTCTGGTGAAAGAAATTGATGATGGCCATAAGGACGTCGTTTTCCGTTTCGTTAGATTTAGAAATTATCTTTAGTCTCTTTTGTGCAGTTTGATTATGGAACAGAATGATATAACATTGACAATCAGTCAGCAGCGGATCCTGAAACAGATTCAGGATTTCATCTATCGCTCCGATGACCGCATCTTTATTCTTAAAGGTTATGCTGGTACGGGAAAAACCACAATGATGAAATTCCTAATTGATGATTTGAAAAATCACGGACAGCAGTTCAAGCTGCTCTCAACTACCGGCAGGGCGGCCAAGGTCCTTGCTAACCATGCCGGTCACGAAGCCCGGACCATTCACAGCATGATATATAAATATAAGGATTTCAACAAGGATTTGTCGGAAATTGATGTCGCTGATGCCAAAGTCGATACCACGGGGCAGTTGCTCCTGGTCTTTGAGCCGGCTCGTCTTACGGATGATGACAGGAAGAGCATGGTCTATATCGTTGATGAGGCTTCGATGATCTCCGACACGGAAGTTCGTGTCGCGGTTCAGGCAATGTTCGGTTCTGGCAGGCTGCTGAAAGAGTTGCTTGACTTTGACACGCTGCCTGAATCGAAATTCATTTTTGTCGGTGACCCATGCCAGCTGCCTCCAATCAATGATGTCGCGTCGCCTGCATTGTCGCCTCGTTATTTCGCCGATGTTTTCGGCTTGTCGGCGCAGGAAGGACAACTCACCGAAATCATGCGGCAGGACAATTCCATCATAACGGCGGGAACCTATATCCGCAAGTTGTGGGCCAGGTCGCCCGACAATGAATCGGTATATCCGTCGCGCATGTGGGGCGCCGCCTTGCAATTCAGCGCATTTGAAGACATTGTCATCCACAACGATCTGTTTGAAATGGAAAAAGACTATATGGAGGCTATCAGGCGCAACGGCTACAATGACTCGATATTCATTTGCAACAGCAACGCCAGATGTATGGAAATGTCTGAGAAAATCCGTAGGGCATTGGGCTTTGAGGGCTGCATAAAGCAAGGCGATTTGCTGATGGTGGTGCAGAACCAGTTCACTACTGGACTCATGAACGGCGATATGGTGGAGGTCGTGGAAGTCGGAGCTGAAAGCGAAAAAATCATGAGAAGCGTCAAAGACCCTCAAGGTGTGGCTTCCGAACTCGCTTTCCGTAAGGTTAAGGTGAAGGAACTCTTTACTGGAAATGAATATACAACATTGTTGTTCGAAACCATACTGACTGGCAGGCAAAACAATCTTGATGCCCGTCAGCAGTCGGGGCTGTTCCTTGATTTCATCATGCGCATGAAACGCAGGGGCATCACACAGAAATCGCACAAACAGGAATTCGACATGGCCATGCAACACGACCCGTATCTGAACGCGCTGCGTTGTAATTACGGTTATGCCGTCACCTGCCATAAGGCCCAGGGCGGCGAGTGGAACTCGGTATATATTCAGATGCCGCGTAATATCACGCTTAACCCGACGAAAAACAAATACCAATGGCTTTACACTGCGCTGACACGCGCGAAACACACGGTGCATGTCTGCAAGGATTTCTTCATTATATGATAATTGAATGCTATGGAACTAATTCTCAACACTTTCGGAACCTCCCTCAACCGCGATAACGAGGGCTTTGTGATTACATACAAAGATGGACAGCAACGTCTGCCAGTGACTGGAATCTCGTCTATTCAGCTGAGCAAAGGCGCCCAGATAACCAGCGATGCGGTGCTGCTGGCCATTGAAAACGAAATCGAAGTCATCTTCACCGACCGCTCGGGAAACCCCGTCGGACGGATATGGAGCCCGAAGTATGGCTCGATATCCACTATCCGCAAAGGCCAGCTTAATTTCTCTTTCTCCCACGACGCCGTCGATTGGATCAAGGAGGTCATCAGGCGCAAGATAGAAAACCAGCAGGCTCTTATCCTTATGATGAAACCCGAGGCGGGCGTGGAGTCTTGGCAGGTTGACAAGGCCGTGAACAGATTGGAAGACTACCGGACAAAAATCGCCGGACTGGATGGCGAAATCGTGTCAGACGTCGCCGCCACACTGCGCGGATGGGAGGGCGTCTCGTCCAAAATATATTTCGAGATGCTCAACCTCTATATACCCGAACACCTGCGCTTCGAGCAACGGTCGCAACACCCGGCGATGGACCCCGTGAACGCACTGCTGAACTACGGCTACGGCCTCCTTTACGGCAAAATCGAGGGCGCACTCATCAAGGCGGGCATCGACCCTTACGTGGGCATCATGCACCGCGACAACTACAACCGCCCGGTGCTGGTATATGACGTGATTGAAATCTACAGGATCTGGATTGACTATGTGGTGTATAGTCTTGTCAAACAGAATGTTGTCACAGATGAATACTATTCGGTGAAAGAGGATGGCTCGTATTGGCTTGAGCCTCTGGGACGACGAGTGCTCATACAGTCGGTGAACGATTATCTGGAAGATGTGATTGAGCTGCAGGGCGTGGAGCGCAGCCGCAGTTACCAGATACAGCTGTACGCTCAAAAACTGGCTCAGATATTCAAAAAACACGAATAGGGGAGGAATAGGATATGTTGCACGCAGGGAAAAATGTTGCAAGTACTACAGAACCTCTCAAAAAGGTGACGTTGGACTACATATATAACAGCATCAGAAACCCGAAACCCGAAATTCAGAATCTTATCCGGCGCCTGCGCATCGTCAGGGATGTTGACGCCAAGAGCTACGCCCAGTTGAAACGCGGCTTGCCATATATGGTGTGCGGCTCATTCAACCCGCCGTTCCGCAAGAACGAGAATTTCGCCTATACGGAATATTTCTTCGTGGACATCGACCACATTGAAGCGAAGGGCATGGTGATTAAGCAGCTCAGGGCGCAAATCCAGGCTGACGGCAGGGTGGTGATGGCGTTCCTGTCGCCGAGCGAAGACGGGCTGAAGGTGCTTTTCAAGTTCAAGGAACGCTGCTATGATGCTGGTGTCTATTCGCTGTTTTACAAGTCGTTCGTGAAACAGTTCTCACAGCAATACGGCCTCGAACAGGTGCTGGATGCGAAGACATGCGATGTGAGCCGTGCCTGCTTCATCAGCATGGACCCTGACGTGTATTATAATCAGGATGCACAGCCTGTCGATTGGAACCAATATCTGGCTTTCGACAACCCGCAGGAGCTGTTCTCGCAGAAGCACGGCCTTGAAGCGGAGATGAAGGAGACGCAGAAACGGCAGAAACAGGAGGAGAGGGCGGCTAAGGACGCGGATCCTGACGCCGCTGAAATATTGAAGATAAAGGAACTGCTGAAGCTTCGCGCGACACCGAAGGAACGGGCGGAGGCATACGTCCCCGAACAGCTGAATGAGGTGATCGGGGACGTGAAGAGAAACATAGAGGAGACGGGCGTGCAGGTGACCGAGATCCTGAACATCAACTACGGGAAGAAAATCCGCATGAAGCTGGGGCTTCGTCAGGCGGAGGTGAACCTGTTTTACGGGAAGCGCGGTTTCAGCGTGGTAAAGTCGCCGCGCAGCGGCACAAATGCAGAGCTGAATGACCTGTGCGCCGACATCATCAGCGGATACGTAATGCAACTGTGACATGGGGCGGAGGAAGAAGGCTTACGATTACATTGACGCATTGCAGAAGATAGCGGCGGCGGGGCTGGAAGGCTCCCCGGCTCCCAACAGGGAACTGAATGGAGATGAAACGGACAGGCTGCTGCCGTTGGAGGAACGTGCGAGAAATATTTTGGGATTGGTCAACAACAATAAAAAAAGGATAGGAAGAATGTTGTTCTTTGTGATGTATGATATTGAAAGCAATAAGGTTCGCCGGTATGTGGTGAAGTATTTAGAGCGGCAGGGGTGCACCCGCATACAGAAGTCGATTTTCCTGGCCGACCTGGAGATGTCGAAGTTCAACGAGATAAAGAACGACCTGGCGGAGGTGCAGGCCGTGTATGAGAACAACGACAGCATCTTGGTTGTGCCGATAACGACGGAGTATCTGCGTTCCATGAAAATCATAGGCCAGAACATCGACATTGACGTCATCACACACAGCAGGAACACACTTTTCTTTTGAGTGCGGGACAATAATTGTGGTGTTCTGGTTAAATTGTTCTTTGGCATATTGAAAAATAGATTATCTTTGCGCGTTCAAAACGATGTACCTTTTTTTGAAGAAAAAACGGTGGTGCAAGCGTTGTTTTGGATGTTAATTTGTTGAACAGTAATATGATGAAAATTTTGCCCTCACAGAGTCACTTCCATTAAAACAAGGATTAAGACATGTGACCAAATTCTTCTGTTGTACAAACTTTATATCCCTCACAGAGTCACTTCCATTAAAACAAGGATTAAGACTCTTTTTTGACATTGCCGACACGGCAGTCAATGTCCTCTCACAGAGTCACTTCCATTAAAACAAGGATTAAGACTTTTGTGATGCTGTTGATTACGATTTCAGTTGTTGTACTCACAGAGTCACTTCCATTAAAACAAGGATTAAGACGTTTCCTTTGTGATGCTGTTGATCACGATTTCAGTTGTCTCACAGAGTCACTTCCATTAAAACAAGGATTAAGACAACTTTATATTTTCCATTTTTTTTGAAATTTTAAAAACTCACAGAGTCACTTCCATTAAAACAAGGATTGCTGTCTGTGGAATCGTTTTGAGGCTTGTCCGCTTTTGCCGAACATAAGCCGGAAATTCTAAGTACAGCTGACAACAAATCTGAGATTTTTCCAGAATTATTCCGACACCTCTTTAATTGAAAAAACAACAATTTTATTGATTGTTGCAAAACTCACTTACAATCCGGAAAAATGTAAATATATTCGTCTTTGGAGTGCAAAACAAAATGAAATTTTCACCGCGAAGCCGTCCTTTGCCGAATGCTTAATTGTTATTTTAATATAAAATACTGATAATCATTATGGTAAATCCATTTCTTTTGTAATGTCTTTTTTGTCACTCCAATTCAAAAAAACACTATTTTTGCGCCTTCAAAATTTCGAGATTAATTCATTAAATTTATTTGATTGAAAATGGTGTTTCAACCCAAACTTTTTACGTGTCTGAAAAATTACAGCAAGGCTCAGTTTTCTGCTGATGCGATGGCTGGAATCATTGTCGGCATTGTGGCTTTGCCGCTCGCAATCGCATTCGGTATAGCGTCAGGCGTAGGTCCGACGGAAGGCCTCGTGACGGCGATAATAGCCGGTTTCATAATCTCGCTACTTGGCGGCAGCAAGGTGCAGATCGGAGGCCCGACAGGCGCTTTCATCGTCATCATCTACGGAATCATACAGCAGCACGGTCTCGGCGGCCTGATGATTGCCACGATGATGGCCGGTGTGCTGCTTATCCTTATAGGTGCGTTCAAACTCGGGAACGTCATCAAATTCGTGCCGTATCCCGTCGTCGTCGGCTTCACCGGCGGCATCGCACTGACCATTTTCTCGACGCAGATGAACGACCTTTTCGGTTTCGGCATCGAAAAAGTGCCGGCAAACTTCATCGACAAATGGATCTGTTATTTCCAGAATGTGACGCATGTCAACTGGTGGGCGTTCGGCATCGGCCTCGTCAGCCTGTTGATTATCAGGTACAGCTCGAAGATCTCGAAGAAGATTCCGGGGTCGCTTGTCGCAATTGTCGTGATGACTTTCGTGGCTTGGGTTCTCAAGAGTTTCTGCGGCGTGACGACGATCACCACCATCGGGGACTTATATGAACTCCCGACTTCGATTCCGGCTCCAAAACTCCCTGAAATAGATTATGGTGAAAGCGGGAACTTGCTCGGGCTGATGCGCGATCTTTTCCCGTCGGCGTTCACGATAGCCATGCTCGGCGCGATAGAGTCGTTGCTTTCCGCGATGGTCGCCGACGGTGTCATCGGTGACAAGCACAACTCAAACACCGAACTCATAGCGCAGGGAGTCGCTAATATCGCCACTCCGCTGTTCGGCGGCATTCCCGCCACAGGCGCCATCGCAAGGACGATGACAAACATCAACAACGGCGGTAAGACTCCGGTTGCGGGTTTGATTCACGCCGTCGTCTTGCTGCTGGTTCTCTTGCTGTTAGGCCGTCTCGTCGGTCTCATCCCGATGCCGTGCCTCGCCGCGGTTCTGATTATGGTCTCATATAACATGAGCGGCTGGCGCACGTTCAGGATGCTCGCCAAGAACCCGAAGGCCGACTTCGCGGTGCTGTTCGTCACGTTCTTGCTGACAGTCATCTTCGACCTCACCGTCGCCATCGAGGTCGGTCTCATCGCATCAATCGCCTTGTTCTTGAAACGCACCAACGAGGCGACTGTAATCCGTTCATTCACAAATGAAATCGATCCGGGCGACAACATCGACGTTGCCGTTCATGAAGAGAAGCTCATCATCCCGGAGGGAGTTGAGGTTTATGAGATTGACGGCCCTTATTTCTTCGGAATAGCCAATAAATTCGACGAGATTGCGAAGGCGGTTGTCGGAAAGGAGTACAAGGTCCGTATCATCAGGATGAGAAAGGTCTCGTTCATCGACAGCACCGGCATCCACAACCTCGAGCTGCTCTGCGAAGGCTGCAAACGCAACGGCATGACGGTGGTGCTTTCAGGTGTCAACGTCCATGTGAGGGAGACTTTGGACAAGGCCGGTGTCATCAAGAAACTCGGTGCCGAGAACGTCTGCTCGCATATCAATTTCGCATTGAAGAGAGCCGAGGAGATTGTTGGTAAATAATTGTTATTTAATTGAATATGTTGAAGCCGTGGGTCGTTGGATTCTCACGGCTTTTTTAATCATAAAAAAATCACAGGCTATTCAAATCGATAGTGTCAATCCAGTTGCGGTAGTCTTTGAGGCTGACTTTGTTTTTCAAGCCCAAGTCGGCGATTTTCGCGCCGTGCGATGTGGCCATTTTCTTTGGGTTCGGGATGTAACCGGCGCGTGGCAGGTCGAGACGGTCGGCATCAAAACACGTGTCGATGGTCAGGATTCCGGTGCGGCTGTGTGTGGTGTGGCAATGACAGGCTGCGTACAGCATTTCAAATTGATTGTCAGACACTTCGTAAAGTTTCCCTCTCATCTTCTTCGCGAGTTCCGCACCGCGCGGGCCGTGTTCTTCGTCGTGGAAGTCGTTGAAACGCATGGAGTCGTGGAAAAGTGCGAAAAGCCTGACAACGGTCTCGTCAGCGCCATTAAGTTTCGCCAGAAGAAGGCCGTTGCGCTCGACATATTTCCAGTGTTCAGGGCCGTGGATTGAAGTCGGCTCGAGGATGTTGTGCTCCGCGACAAAACTGCGGATTTTCTCATAATCAATGTCTTTCATATAGTTGTGATTTTAAGGCGCAAAAATAAGTAAAAACATAATATCGTTCAACAAATATTTCTATTTTTGCAAACATTATGAAATGTTGAAAAATGCCCGATCCGTTGACACCAGAACAGCGACATCATTGCATGGCATCCATCCACGGGAAAGATACCAAGCCGGAGATTGTCGTGCGTAAATATTTGTGGAACAATGGTTTCAGATACAGGCTCAATCATCCGCGGCTGCCTGGGAAGCCTGATGTCGTCTTGAGAAAATACAGGACCTGCATTTTCATAAACGGATGTTTCTGGCATGGGCATGAAGGCTGCAAATCGTTTGTGATGCCGCGTTCAAATATTGATTTCTGGAAGGCGAAGATTGACAGAAACCGCCGGCGCGACATCGAGGTTCAGCTGAAACTCGCGGACATGGGCTGGCACCGCATCACGATTTGGGAGTGTCAGTTGAAAAAAGATAGGAGGGAAGAGACCTTGAAAGGCTTGGTCTATACACTCGACTGTATCTTCCTGAATGACCATAAACCGAAGAATTACAGCGACTTAAACGAATCACTGCCGATGGCGGCGGAGGAACAAGCATCTTACGGTGACAATTAGTTTCATTTATGTTGTCAAACATCAAGCCAAATTCCGCATTAATAAATAATAAATTAATTTGGTTAAAGCCTTTGTCATTTCAAAGAAAAGTTGTAAATTTGCAAGCAAATTTTTAAAAAATTGAAGTTAAACAAATCAAATATTAACAGCTATGAATAAGCAGATTACATTAGAGCAGGCCGTCGAGAGAGTACATGACGGCATGACTATCATGTTCGGCGGATTCCTCGGAGTGGGAAGCGCGGTTCAGATTATCGACGCTATCGTAGAAAAAGGCGTTAAAGACCTCACAATCATTGCGAACGACACGGCGTACGACGCTGTCGCGCACGGCAAGCTCGTTGCAAACCATCAGGTTAAGAAAGCCATCGTGTCGCACACAGGCACAAACAAAGAGACGGCGGCGCAGAAGAACGCCGGCACCCTTGAAGTCGAATACGTGCCGCAGGGCACGCTCGCGGAGCGCATCAGAGCCTACGGCGCAGGTCTCGGCGGAGTCCTCACCCCGACAGGTCTCGGCACCATCATTCAGGACGGCAAGGAAATCGTGAAAGTTGACGGGAAAGACTACATCCTTGAGAAGCCTCTCAAGGCCGACATCGCCTTCCTCCGCGCTAACATCGTTGACGAGTTCGGCAACATGGTGTTCCTCGGCACGACAAACAACTTCAACCCGCTCATGGCAACAGCCGCCGACTACGTCGTCGTCGAGGCCGAAAAGCTCGTGAAGGTAGGCGAAATCAAACCGGAATGCGTCCACGCTTCAGGTATTTATGTTGACGGAATTTACGTGGAGAAGTAGAAAGTTATAAAGTTATAAAGTTATAAAGTTTGAAAGTTCATAAAGTGGAAAGTTGTTAAGAACACGTTTATGATTTGAAAACTTTACAAACTAAAAAGTTCAAACAGATGGAAAAAGAATATAGATCAATGCTCAGACTCCGCATGAGTGCGAAAGACGCTCACTACGGCGGAAACTTGGTTGACGGCGCACACATGGTTCATCTCTTCGGCGACGTCGCAACGGAATTATTAATCATGACAGACGGTGACGAAGGTCTCTTCTGCGCGTATGACAACATCGAGTTCCTCGCTCCGGTTTACGCCGGCGACTACATCGAGGCGGAAGGCTGGGTCACCAAGATCGGCAACACGTCGCGCAAGATGGAGTTCGTGGCACGCAAGGTCATCGTCCCGCGTCCCGACATCTCGGACTCGGCGGCCGATGTCCTGGCGGAACCGATCATCGTGGCACGCGCGAGCGGCACATGCGTCGTGAAGAAAGAACAGCAGAGAATTAAAAGATAAAAACTACAGAAATGGATAAACTCATCATCACAGCCGCCATCTGCGGCGCGGAAGTAACAAAAGAACAGAACCCGAACGTGCCTTACACCGTTGAGGAGATCGTGCGCGAGGCCAAGTCAGCCGTCGATGCCGGCGCGGCCATCGTCCACCTCCACGTACGCTGGGACGACGGCACCCCGACACAGGACCGCAAACGCTTCCAGGAATGCGAAGAGGCCATACTCAGGGTCTGCCCGGATGTCATCCTCATCCCATCGACAGGCGGCGCCGTCGGCATGACACCAGACGAACGTCTTCAGTCAACCGACACTGACCCGCTTCCGGAGATGGCCACACTCGACTGCGGCACATGCAACTTCGGTGACGAGATATTTGACAACACGATGCCTACGATGCGCGCCTTCGGCAAGCGCATGATCGAGCGCGGCATCAAGCCGGAATACGAATGCTTCGAGATGGGTCACCTCGACACCATCCTCACCATGGCCCGCAAAGGCGAGGTCCCGGGCGCACCGATGCAGTTCAACTTCGTGCTCGGCGTCCCGGGCTGCACACCGGCGACGGTCGCCAACCTCTGCTGGCTCGTCAACGGCATCCCCGCCGGCTCGACATGGACGGTGACAGGCGTTGGACGT
Organism: uncultured Bacteroidales bacterium; assembly: GCA_937896895.1. GTDB lineage: Bacteria > Bacteroidota > Bacteroidia > Bacteroidales > F082 > Limimorpha. The sequence goes on from CALBNV010000012.1 coordinate 34,811, forward strand.
AACGCGTTCCCGATGGCGGCGGCAGCCATCGCCATGGGCGGCAACGTGCGCGTCGGATTCGAAGACAACCTCTATCTTTCAAGAGGCGTTCTCGCCAAGTCAAACGGCGAACTCGTTGAGAAAGTCGTCAGACTGGCAAAAGAACTCGGACGCCCGATAGCGACGAGCGATGAGGCAAGAGAGATTCTCGGACTCAAGAAAAGGTAATTAGGTAATTAGGTAGTTAGGAAAATAGGTAATTAGGAATTTAAGGAATATTAACAATTAAAAAATAAAACACAATGCAGAAACACGGAAATAAATACGGTACACACCGCGTGATTGAACCAAAAGGTGTTCTTCCACAACCAGCTAACAAACTCGACAACAACATGGACGAGATCTACGACAACGAGATTCTCATCGACGTCCAGACTTTGAACATTGACTCGGCATCATTCACCGACATTCACAACTATGCGAAACAGCAGGCCGGTGAAGGCGCAAGCGAAGCCAAGATCATGGAAGAGGTGAAGAAGGAAATGTTCTATAACGTTGAGCTTCAGGGCAAACACCGCAACCGCAGGACAGGTTCAGGCGGCATGCTCCTCGGAAAAGTCGAGAAGATCGGCGACGCTTTGAAAGGCAAGATTGACCTTAAGGAAGGCGACCGCATCGCGACACTTGTCTCCTTGTCACTCACACCTCTCCGCATCGACGAGATCCTTGAGATCCGTCCTGAAATCGACCAGGTTGACATCAAAGGCAAGGCCATCCTCTTCGAGAGCGGCATCTACGCGAAGATCCCGACCGACATGCCGGAGAAACTCGCCCTGTCAGCATTGGACGTCGCCGGCGCACCGGCACAGACAGCGAAGCTCTGCCAGTACGGTCAGACAGTCGTCATCCTCGGCGCGGGCGGCAAGTCAGGCATGCTCTGCTGCTACGAGGCGAAGAAACGCGTCGGTGTCACTGGTAAGGTCATCGGCATCGCCAACAGCCCGAAATCAACACAGCGCATCAAAGACCTCGGCTTCTGCGACATCGTCGAGAGCGCGGCAGGCATGACACCGGTTCAGATTTATGAACTCGTCGAACGCCTCACCAACGGCAAGATGGCCGACGTCACAATCAACTGCGTCAACGTGCCGGATCAGGAGATGACAGCAGTCCTCTGCACAAAGGACGACGGCGTTGTATATTTCTTCTCAATGGCGACAAGCTTCACGAAGGCATCACTCGGCGCGGAAGGCATCGGCGCTGACGTGAACATGATCATGGGCAACGGCTACACAAAGGGCCACGCCGAGTTCACATTGCAGGAACTCCGCGAGAGCGAGAAACTCCGCAAGATCTTTGAAGAACTCTATGCATAATTGACATGTGGGAATGAAGATTGTAGAGACGGTGCATGCACCGTCTCTACAATTTGGCGCACCGTCTCTACAATTGGAAATCCACGTTAGTAATGTTAATAACCAATATCAAATAAAATGGGCGAATCAAGAAGAAAACAATTATTCCCGGAAGTTACCGACGAACAGTGGAACGACTGGAAATGGCAGGTCAAGAACCGTATCGAGAATCTCGACCAGCTCAAGAAATACATCAAGCTGACGGAAGAGGAGGAAGAAGGCGTGAAGAAGACCTTGCAGACACTCCGCATGGCCATCACACCTTATTACTTAAGCCTCATCAATCCAGACGACCCGCATGACCCTGTGCGCCGCCAGTGCATCCCGACAGCGGCTGAGACACACATCGCACGCGCCGACCTCCTCGACCCGTTGCATGAAGACGAAGACTCACCGGTTCCGGGTCTCACACACCGTTATCCGGACAGAGTGCTGTTCCTCATCACTGACATGTGCTCGATGTACTGCCGTCACTGCACACGCCGCCGCTTCGCAGGCCAGAAAGACGACGAGTCGCCGAAAGACCGCATCGAGAAAGCACTGGAATACATCGAGAAGACAGAATGTGTCCGCGACGTGTTGCTGTCAGGCGGTGACGCCTTGATGGTCAGCGACGAGAAGCTGGAGTACATCATCAGCCGTCTTCGCAAGATCAAGCACGTGGAGATTGTCCGTCTCGGAACACGCACGCCTGTCGTGTGCCCGCAGCGTATCACTCCGGCTTTGTGCGACATGCTGAAGAAATATCATCCGATTTGGATCAACACACACTTCAACCACCCGAACGAGGTGACGCCAGAGTCAGCGGCGGCATGCGCACGTCTCGCCGACGCCGGCATCCCGCTCGGCAACCAGAGCGTGTTGCTCCGCGGCATCAACGACTGCGTCTTCGTGATGAGAAACCTCGTCCACGAACTCGTGAAGATGCGCGTGAGACCTTATTATATATATCAGTGCGACCTCTCAATGGGTCTTGAACACTTCCGCACACCAGTGTCGAAGGGCATCGAGATCATCGAAGGTCTCCGCGGCCACACCTCAGGATTCTGTGTCCCGACATTCGTCGTCGATGCCCCGGGCGGCGGCGGCAAGACACCAGTCATGCCACAATACGTCATCTCACAGTCACCGGGCAGAGTGGTCCTCCGTAACTTCGAAGGCGTCATCACGACCTACACCGAGCCGGCGGAATACCACAGCGACTGCAACTGCCCTGAATGCCAGGCGCTTAAGAAGAAACTTGAGGCCGAGAGAGTTGAAGACGTTGACAGAAACAAACCTGTTGACGGCGTGATCACGCTCCTCGAAGGCGAAAAGATGAACATCGAACCGGCTCATCTGAAACGTCACGAACGCAACGAGAAATAATCAATGATTCAACAAAAAGATTGGTCGGTTTCTTTTATTTTGATTCCGGCCAATCTTTGAAATTATAAAAACACAAGTTATCATGGCGCAATATAAGAGTTTCCCAAGATGGAAGGCCGGCGTGATTTTCGCCGTGCTCCAGTGGCTTGCAAGCTCGGTGCTGGTTCTGATCCTGCACCCGACAAGCGGCAGATTCGAGAACATCATTGAGGCTGGCATATATGCAATTGCAGCAGGCGTGTTGTACATCGCTTTCACATGGTTCATCGGCGAGAAAATGAAGACTGTGAAGGTCGAAGTGCCTGTTCCTGAAGAAAAGAAAGAGGAATAATCGTTTATATTGACAATCAATGCCTTTCATAAACGAACTCGTCAAATACAAAAGCTGTTCCATCGTCGGGCTTGAGAAGAACACGGGTAAGACGGTGTGTCTGAACTATGTGCTCGACCGTCTGCCCCTCGACGGAATGCGTGTTGCGGTGAGTTCCATCGGCATCGACGGCGAGACGACAGACCAGGTGACGCGAACCGCCAAGCCGGAGATAACATTGAAGGCTGACACTTTTTTTGCGACAAGCGAGAAACATTATCTGAGCAGGAAATTGGTTTCGGAGCTTATCGATGTGAGCGATGAAAGCACCTCACTCGGAAGGATCGTGACGGCGAAGGCTCTGACAAAAGGGAAGATACTGCTTTCGGGTCCTTCGTCGAACTTCGGGCTGAGACGCTGGATGAGTTCGATGCGGAAATTCGACATTGACTTGATTCTGATTGACGGTGCGCTTTCGCGGATGAGCCTCGCGTCGCCGGCAACGAGCGAGTCGATGATTCTGTCAACGGGCGCGGCCTATTCAGCGAACATGAACACACTCGTGCAGAAGACCGCTTTCGTGGTGGAAATGATAAATCTTGACCTCACTTCCGAAGAGAACAGATTGAGATTCAATGACATTCACGGCGGCGTGTGGGCGGTAGATGATAATGACGAACTTCATGACTTGAAGGTGACTTCGTCGCTGTCAACGAATCTCTGCACCGAAGGCATCGAACACTGCAAGACGCTATTCCTGACCGGCGCGTTGACCGACACGTTTCTGAACCACATCCGCGGAAAGCGGCTGTTCAAGGAGACGGAGGTTGTGGTCACCGACTTCACGAAGATTTTCCTCACACCTTTATTATATAGGGGCTTCGTGAGCGGCGGCGGAAAAGTAAGCGTCATGATGAAAAGCAAGCTCATCGCCGTGACAGTGAACCCGACCGCGCCCAATGGCATGGTTTTGGATTCGGAAAAACTTTGTGAAACACTTTCGGAAGCAATCAACCTTCCGGTTTATGATTTGATGAAAAACTGATGCGACTGAAACAACTCATAGATTCACCCTGCGGTCTGAAATACATGATCGACAACCTCGAAACGCATTCGGGCTATACGCGCCGTCTGCTTCTCGATTCGGAAATGCCGAAGAACGAATTCGAGATTGAGACAAAATATCAAATCCTGAAAGAGTTCTATGATGTTGTAAATCAGAAGGAAAGCCTTAGTCAAATCAATACCTTGCAATTCAAGCTCTGTAATCTGAAAGAGATTCAGGGGACAATAAACCATCTTAAAAACAAATATATCTTGGACGACATCGAGTTGTTCGAGGTGAAATATTTGGCGATTCTTTCGTCGGACATACAAGTCATAATTGGCAAACTGCATTTGGACGGTTGCGTTTTCATTCCAAATCTCGAAGATGTCATAAACATCCTTGACCCTGATGGCATGAAAATTGCGACGTTTTATATATACGACTCTTACAATGAGCGGTTGAAGGAACTACGCCGTTTGATGAAGGAGAAAGAGGAGTTTGACGAGGCGTTGTTTGCCGAGGCCAACTCAATCGAGGACGAGGTGAGAGCCAGACTTTCGATGCAGCTTTCAAGATACGCCGACGACCTTGATGCGGCGCAGAAGGCGTTGGCGTTCATCGACTTGAACCTTGCGAAGGCGTTTCAGATGATTAAGATGAACCTTGTGTTCCCGACCATCTCGCATGACGGCGAGACGGAATACAAAGGGATGTTCAACCCGGAGGTGAAAGAAATCGTTGGCGAAGATTATCAGCCGATTTCCATAAAATTCGGCACACGTCCGACGATAATCATGGGGACCAACATGGGCGGCAAGACGGTTGTTCTGAAGACCTTGGCGTTGTGCCAGTATCTTTTCCAATACGGCTTCGGCATCCCTGCTGCGGAGGCGAAGATAATGATACAGAGTGACTTGTTCCTCTGCACGACGGATGAACAGTCGGTGCGGAAAGGCTTGTCGTCGTTTGCCGCAGAGATGAAAAACATCGATGAGATTGTCAGGACGTCGAGAAGCCGGGGCGGTTTCCTGGCCTTGGTTGATGAGCCGGCGCGCACAACCAACCCTACGGAAGGCACGGCGTTGGTGTCGGCGTTGGTGAAGGTGCTTCAGGATAAAAAGATCAGTCTGATAATCGTAACGCATTATAACATAAATACATACAACAACCGTTGTCTTCGTGTCAGAGGTTTTGAGAACGGCAGGATGAACTACGAACTCGTTGAAGTGAGTGACGGCGAGGTGCCGCACGAGGCATTGAACATAGCGGAGAGTCTGGGCATTGACAGTGAATGGATTGAGGAGGCGAGGAAAGTGGTCGAATTTGACCACTTTAAATAATGTTGAAAATTATGAAAGGAAAGAAAGACATATCGGCTGAAGGAGCTTCCAATAACTCATTGGTTGGAGCTAATTCGCGCATGATTCTATTCAAGACTGATGATGAACAGGTTAGCGTTGATGTGCTGTTTGCAGAAGAAACAGTGTGGTTAACTATTGAATCAATGTCGCAGTTGTTTGACAAATCAAGATCAACTATTAACGAGCATATTCTGAATATTTTTAAAGAAGGAGAACTCCATGAAGAAGATGTGTTGAGAAAAATCGGAAATTCCGATTTTTCCACCAAGCCTACTAATTTTTACAATCTCGATGTGATTATCAGTGTCGGTTATCGTGTTAAATCATTACGCGGCACGCAGTTTCGTCAATGGGCTACGAAGCGTTTGAATGAATATATCCGCAAGGGTTTCACTATTGATGATGAAAGGTTGAAGAATCTTGGCGGAGGCGGTTATTGGAAGGAATTGCTCGAAAGAATCCGTGACATTCGTTCTTCTGAAAAAGTCTTTTATCGCCAAGTGCTTGATATATATGCTACAAGTGTTGATTATAATCCGAAGTCAGATGTCTCGGTTGAATTTTTCAAGCGTGTCCAAAACAAGATTCATTATGCAGTTCATGGACAAACTGCCTCCGAAGTGATTTTCAGTCGTGCCGACGCGGAATTGGCTTTTATGGGATTGAAAAGTTTCGAGGGAAGCCGGCCTCATTTGAAAGATGCCGTTGTCGCAAAAAATTATTTGGATGAAAAAGAGTTGAGAGCCATGGGGCAGATCGTCAGTGGATATCTTGATTTTGCAGAACGACAGGCGGAAAAGGAAATCCCGATGACAATGAAAGACTGGGCGCAGCATCTTGATAGGATTTTGACTTCTACCGGCGAACAGCTTATGGATGGAAATGGCTCTGTAAGTCACAAAAAGGCGATGGAAAAAGCGACGAATGAGTATAGGAAATATCAGCAGAAGACTTTAAGTGAAGTGGAAACGGCTTTCTTGGAGTCGGTGGAAAAATTGAATAGACAAACGAGGTTGTTAACAAATAATTGACATGGCAAAGGTGATGGTCGTTGATAATGAAGTTGGTTTAATTATGGCGAATTCGACACAATTAAACCTATCGAATTCGAGGGGTTTGGAAAATAGGGGGTCGAATTCGACCCATGTAAAGAAAGGAGATTGCTGAAATAAAGAGTGTGAAGGTGATAGAAGAATTGAAACTTATTGAAATATAGAGATTTATAACGAAAACAAGTGTTAAATGTACCGAAATCGGTATAATTAAGAATTTGAATAAATAATATAAATATGGCAGAAAAATATAGTCCATCGAATTATTCAATTGAGCAGATTTTGAATTTTATCAAGTCTGGCGAAATTGCCATCCCTGAAATACAGCGTCCGTTTGTTTGGAAACCTAAACAAGTTCGTGATTTGATAGATTCACTTTATACAGGCTATCCGACTGGTTATTTGATCATATCTCAAAATCCCAATATGAAATTGAAAGATGGTTCAATTTCTGAAGGAAAAAAGATAATGATTGATGGACAACAACGTGTTACATCCTTAATGACTGCCATAGCTGGTTTTGAAGTGGTAAATTCAAATTTTACCAGAAAACGTATTAAAATATCATTTAATCCTTTTGCCACGGAAGAAGATGAGCGATTCAAGGTGCAGGATAACGCCATTTTGAAAGATAAAAGATGGATAGCCGATATTGCAGACTTATTTGTTCCGGATTTCGATTCGTATTCTTTTATTCAAGAATACTGCGAAAAAAATTCTGATATTCAGCCAAAAGAATTAAATAAAAAAATCACCCAACTGTTGAGCATAAGAAATCGGCAAATTGGTGTAATCACTCTTGATAAGGATTTGACTATCGATGAAGTTACAGAAATTTTCATTCGAATTAACAATCAAGGTGCAAAATTGAATCAAGCCGATTTCGCCATGTCAAAAATTGCTGCGAATAGTAAATACAGTGGAAATATTCTTAGAAAAGCTGTTGATTACTTTTCGCATTTGGCCATTGAGCCTAATTGGTACGATGAAATGCAAAAAGACAAAGACTTTATGGCTACTGACTATGCACAGAAACTCAAATGGTTGAAAGATGATAGGGAAGATATTTTCGACCCTGATTATGGTGATATTTTGCGAGTCTCTTTTATGTATAAATTCGGTCGTGGCAAAATGAAAGATTTGGTTAGTCTGTTAGGTGGCCGTGATTTTGAAACCCGTGATTATAAAGAAGAAATCGCAGAACAATCATTTAGTAATTTGCGGCAAGGCGTCATGTCTTTTATGAGTGAATTTTCATTTACGAATTTTGTTTTGGCAATTAAATCGGCTGGTTTCGTGTCAAGCAAATTGATTAATTCTCAAATGACATTAGACTTTGCCTATACATTATATCTTTTGCTGAATGATGACAAGAATATTGACAAGACAAAGATAAAGCATTATGTTTCAAAATGGTATGTTCTTTCGACTTTGACAAGTAGATATATAACTTCACCAGAAACGGTGATGGATAAAGATATTAGAAGAATTACTGAAAAAGGTTTCATTGAATTTTTGAAAGAGAATGAAGAAGCTGAACTTTCTGATACTTTCTGGAATGTTGGTTTGGTTCAAAATCTTGAAACCTCAGCCGTCAACAGTCCGTTTTTTAATACATTTTTGGCTTCTCAAATTTATAATAGTGAAGACTCCTTGTTTATGAAGAGTGTTAAGGTGCGTGATTTGGTTACTACTATGGGAGATGTCCATCATATTTTCCCCAAGAAGTATCTTCAAAACAGTGGAATAAACGACAAAGCCAAATATAATCAGATAGCCAACTTTACCTATTTCGATACCCAAAACAATATTTCGGTAGGTGAAAAAGCACCAAATGAGTATTTCGGGGTTGTGTTTGGTCAATGTGATACGAAGAATTGTGCTTTTGGAGATATAGATAATAAAGAAGCACTGGAGAAGAATTTGAAAATGAATTGCATACCATTGGATATTGTGTCGATGGATTATACGCGTTATGATGATTTCCTTTTAGAACGTCGAAAACTAATGGCGGCAAAAATTAAGGATTATTATTATTCATTGTAATTATCAGGATTATATGTCAACTATGAAACCCATATCAAACAACACACCAACTTCCGCATCAGAAAACGGGACTCCTGTTTCGTTCTTCTCCGAAGTGCGTCAAATAATTGACGAGGCCCGCAGCAACGCCGTGCGAAGCGTGGATTTCTGCCGGGTGATGATGTATTGGAATATCGGAAAACGTATTTTTGAAGAGAAACAGCATGGGAAGGATAGGGCTGAATACGGGAGCTATCTGATTAAGAATCTTGCTGAAAATCTGGAACCAGAATACGGAAGCGGATTTTCTATGCGTCAATTGGAGAGATCAAGAAAATTCTATCGGTTGTATTCAATTGCGTCCGCACTGCGGACGCAATTGAATTGGTCTCAGTATAAACTACTTATATCAATTGACGATTCTGATAAGCGTGAATATTACGAGCTTGAAGCAGTCAATAATTGCTGGACGGGACGAGAACTGGAACGCCAGATCAATTCCATGCTTTACGAAAGGCTTTTGCTAAGCAATGACAAGGAAAGCGTTTTGGCTGTGGCACGCAAACAACGTATTCCGCAAAGTCCAAAAGAGATTATCAAAGACCCGATGGTTCTTGAATTTCTTGGTTTGGAAAGAAAAGCAAAATATTATGAGAGTGATTTGGAAAATGCTTTAATTACTCATTTACAAAAGTTTATGCTTGAATTGGGTAATGGATTTGCTTTTGTTGCCCGTCAAAAACGCATACTGATAGAAGATGATGAGTTTTTTGTGGATTTGGTGTTTTACAATCGGATTTTGCGTTGTTTCGTGTTGTTTGAATTGAAAACAGATAAATTAACGCATCAGGATTTAGGGCAGTTGCAAATGTATGTCAATTATTTTGATAGGATTGAAAAACTGCCGGAAGAGAATAATACGATAGGCGTTTTGCTTTGCACAAGCAAAAATGATACGGCCGTCAGAATGACATTGCCGGAAGACAATAAAACGATATTGGCATCACAATATTCGCTATATTTGCCGACTGAAGAACAGCTTAAAAGAGAAATAGAAGAAGTTAAAAACATAATAGAAAGTAAATAACAATCAAAATACAGTATTATGACAAGCAAATTAGGACTTGATTTTAACAAGGTCGCGCAGGCTCGTCAGCTTGCGAAGAACATTGCCGAAGACGTTCAGTCTTTCGTTGAACAGTACACAACCGTCGCCGTGGAGCGCACACTCTGCCGCCTGATGGGTATCGACGGCGTTGACGCCAACCAGGTGCCGCTGCCGAATGTCGTCGTAGAGACGTTGAAAGACAAGGGTGTCCTCAACGAGGGCGCGTTGTTCTTCATCGCCAACGCAATGATTCAGACGGGATTGAAACCGCAGCAGATCGCCGAGCAGGTGGCCGAGGGCAAGCTCGACATCACCAAGGTCGTCACCCGCGACGCGAAGAAGATTGCGGAGACGCTGCAGCCTGTCGTCGATGAGAACGTGGCCCGCATCCGCGCACGTCACGACCGCCGCGACCAGTATCTCAACACCATCGGCGAAGGCCCGAAGCCTTACCTTTACATCATCGTCGCCACAGGTAACATCTACGAGGACGTCGTCCAGGCCGTTGCTGGTGCGCGTCAGGGCGCCGATGTCATCGCCGTCATCCGCACCACTGGCCAGAGCCTGCTCGACTACGTGCCTTACGGCGCGACGACTGAAGGCTTCGGCGGCACCTTCGCCACACAGGAGAACTTCCGCATCATGCGCAAGGCTCTCGACGAAGTGGGCGAGGAGCTCGGCCGTTACATCCGCCTCTGCAACTACTGCTCAGGCCTCTGCATGCCAGAAATCGCCGTCATGGGCGCATTCGAAGGCCTCGACGTCATGCTCAACGACGCACTCTACGGCATCCTCTTCCGCGACATCAACATGCAGCGCACCTTGGTTGACCAGTATATGTCACGCATTATCAACGGCTTCGCCGGCGTCATCATCAACACGGGTGAAGACAACTACCTCACCACCGCCGACGCCGTCGAGGCTGCTCACACCGTCCTCGCCTCCGACCTCATCAACGAACAGCTCGCTTTCATGGCGGGACTGAAAGAGGAACAGATGGGTCTCGGCCACGCCTTCGAGATGGACCCGATGCTTGAAAACGGCTTCCTCCTCGAACTCGCACAGGCTCAGATGACACGCGAGATCTTCCCGAAGGCGACGCTGAAATACATGCCTCCGACCAAGTTCATGACAGGCAACATCTTCCGCGGCCACATCCAGGACGCCTTGTTCAACATGATCGGCATCTGGACGAACCAGGGCATACAGCTCCTCGGAATGCCGACGGAGGCGATTCACACCCCGTTCATGAGCGACCGTTATCTCTCTATCGAGAACGCGAAATACATCTTCAACAACATGCGCAGCATCGGCGACGAGATGCAGTTCAAGGAAGGCGGCATCTGCCGTGAACGCGCCAAGTTGGTGCTCGACAACACGATAGCTCTTCTCGAAGAAATCAACAAGGAAGGTCTCTTCACCGCTCTCGAAAAAGGCATCTTCGGCGACGTGAAACGTCCGAAGAACGGCGGCAAGGGGCTTGAAGGCGTCACGATGAAAGGTGACAACTACTACAACCCGTTCGTGGAAATCATGAAAGGAAAGAGATAGCTCGGCTAAATGTTTGTATATCAATATCCACATCCGGCAGTCACTACCGACTGTGTCATCTTCGGGCTTGAGGACGGCTTGCTGAAAGTGCTTCTCGTGGAGCGCGGCAACGAGCCTTTCAAGGGCCGTTGGGCGTTCCCCGGCGGTTTCCTCAACCCCGACGAGACGGTGGAGCAGGGGGCGTTGCGTGAGCTTCGGGAAGAGACCGGACTCGACAGCGCGTATATAGAACAGGTCGGGGTGTTCTCAGACCCCGACCGCGACCCCCGCGAACGTGTGCTGACGGTGGCGTTCTTCTCGGTCATGCACGTCAGGAGTGTCAGCGCCGGCGATGACGCGGCAAAGGCGAAATGGCTGCCGGTCAACGACTTGCCGGAACTCGCATTCGACCATGGCCTGATTCTCAAGGCCGCTCTCAAACACTTCCGCGAACGTCTCATAATCGAACCGGATTTTCTTCGTAAGATGCCGGATCCTTTTTCTGAAAAGGAGGTGGAAAGCGTGAGGAATGAGATGAACCTGTATTCTCTTTTTTAATCTGTTAATAAATAATATGTTATGAAAAAAATATCCAATACGACAAAACGTACAGATTCACACTCTGAATGTCGGATTAGTCCGTCTTCACTCTTTTTATCTTACCTCTTTTGTACGCTATAGTGCTGATTATTATTGTCATTATCGGGCTGAGGTAGTTGAAGAAGCAGAATGGCAGGTAGGCCAGCGTCGCGACGCCGAGCACTGTTGACTGTGTCATGCCGCAGGTGTTCCACGGCACAAGCACGCTCGTGACGGTCGTGGAGTCCTCCACGGTGCGGCTCAGCAGACGCGGCTCATAGCCTTCTTTCTTGTAAAACTCCTTGTACAGGCTGCTGTTCAATATGATTGAGAGGTATTGGTCGCCGACGCAGATGTTACAGATGACACCCGACGCTGACGTCGCCGCCGTCAGGCTGAATATCGACTTCAGGTATTTCACGATGGAGTTCGTCAGCGATTCTATCATGCCGCTTCCGAGCATGGCCCCGCCGAAACACGAGGCGCAGAGGATGAGCCAGATGGTGCCCATCATTCCGGCCATCCCGTAGCAGGAGGCGAGACGGTCGATGATCGGCTGCCCAGTGTCGAACTCGCAGCCTTGGAACATGGACTGCATCACAGCCTTGAAAATCCTCACGCCTTCGCCGTCGGCCCCGACCATCATGTCGATGACATGCGGCTGGCAATGCACCATGAATGGAACCGCCATCACAGCCGCAAAAAACAACGTTATGAGCGTAGGGAGTTTCAACGCTATCAAAACGGCTGTCAACACTGGGACAAGCAGGAACCACGGGCTAATTTTGAAAATCTCGTTTATGTTTTTGGTAATCTCAAGACTGTGTTCGGCCGGCCTGATGTCTATCGTGAAGCCTATCACCAGGAATATTGCCAATGTTATGACGATGGTCGGTATCGTCGTCTTCAGCATGTATCTGATATGCACGAAGAGCGGCGTCCCGACGGTCTGCGACGCCATGATGGTTGTGTCGGAGAGAGGGGAGAGCTTGTCGCCGAAATACGCGCCCGAGATTATCGCCCCGGCGATTATCGGCTTTGGAATCCCGAACAGCTCGCCTATCCCGATGAGCGCCACGCCGAAGGTCGCGATCGTAGTCCATGAGCTGCCCGTCATGAGTGAGATGATGGAACAGATGATAACCGCGGCGAAGAGAAATATCTTCGGACTTAGAATCTCCATGCCATAGACAATCATCGTGGGGACCACGCCGCTCAACATCCATGTCGAGCCGATGGCGCCGATGAAAAGCAACATTATCAACGCTGTTGACAGGCTCTTGATGTTGTCAATGATCTTCGCCTCGATGTCGTCCCACGGGATCTTGCAGAACACCATCGCGATGAAAACGACAACGGCTGTGCCGAAGATTATTGCAACCTGTGCCGGACCGCCTAACGCGTCCTGCCGGAATGTCTTGATCACTAATGCTAATGCTGTGACAAGAATCACTATCGGTATTAAAGATTCAATTGGTTTCGGCACACGTCTGGCCTTTACGTTTTTTTCTTTCATTTTTATTTCGAAATTTTCGCAAAAATATGAAAAAATAATATATCTTTGCACCAATTTAATTTTTGATAGTATGAAACCTTTTTTATTTTCAAAAACCATCTTGGTTGTCTGTCTGTTCATCTTTTCCCAGACTTTTCAAACTTCAAAAGCTGAAGCGCAAAACATTGAGACACTGCGTGTTGCATTCTGGAACTTCGAGAATTTCTTTGACCCGTTTGTTGATTCCACGAGGACGTACAACGACTTCACCGAAGACGGTGCGCAGCGTTGGTCGAAGTCGCGTTTTTACAAGAAGCGCAACAATATGTTCAAATGTCTGCTCTCCCTTTCGGGAAATGAGCCTCTTGCCGTGCTCGGCATCGCTGAAGTGGAAAACTATTATGTGCTCAATGCGTTGTTCAATCAGACACCTCTGAAAAACCACAACTACCGCATCGTTCATTATGAGGGCGATGACCGAAGAGGCATTGATGTGGCGATGGTTTATTGCATCGACAAACTGCAACTTATATATTCCGAGCCGGTGAAAATAAGGAATCCTGATGACAAAAAGTTCAAGTCGCGGGATATACTTTACGCTGTTTTTTCAGACAGGAGGGGCGACACACTGCATGTCTTTGTCAACCATTGGCCGTCGCGTTATGGCGGCGAACGCGAGACGATAGACCTCCGCGCTCTTGCGGCACGGACGCTGAGACATAAAATCGACTCATTATATGAGACGCATCCGACAATGCCGAAGATAGTGACGATGGGTGACTTCAACGACACGCCCGAAGATCCCAGTATCCGCAATGTCTTGAAAGCAAGGCCGTTGAGAGATGCTGATACAGATTGTGCCTTGGTGAATCTGTTCGCCGACGGGAGGGAGCTTGGCTTCGAGGGGACACTCAAACACCAGTACAACTGGCAGATTTTTGACCAGATAATGGTGAGTAAGTCGTTGATGGACAATGAATCAACTCTTCATTACAAAAGTAAAAGTTCAACAATATTCCATGCAGACTTTCTCTTTGAACCCGATGAGTCGTTCGGTGGCGTGAAGCTCTTCAGGACGTATATGGGGCCGAAATATTCCGGCGGTTTCAGCGACCATCTGCCAGTGTATATTGATTTGGAGACTGCTTGGTCTTCTTGCCAAGAAAAATTTGAGGAATTTTGATTTTCTGAAAAGAAAAACACTAAATTTGCCGAAAATTTATTAACGTATTTAAGCATTTATTTATGAAGAAACTATTACTTGCCCTTGTGCTGATTTTGACTGCAACAGCGTCATTTTCACAGAATTACACACACTATCTCAATTCATGGTATTCCGACGACCTGTATGAAACAAAGGAGTTTTATTACGATGAGAGTTACAAGCTCATCGCCGATTATTGGGTTGATAAAGTCGGCGAGGAGACTTCTGTCCGCGACAGTCTCGAATATGACGCCAACGGCAATGTCACAAAGCTCTCGTGCCATCAGCTGTTGAATGGCGAATGGATTTATGCGAATTACGTTGAATACACGTATAACGAACTGAATCAACGTCTTACGAGAGACAACTACAATTTTTTCGGCGGCAGTTTCGAGCATGGCGGTACCTACAACTATCAGTACGATGAGAATGGAAACCTCGTCCACCATGATATGTATCTTGGTACGTGGGGGCTTTTCGAAACGGCCGACTACACCTACGACGAGAATAACAACTGCACGCTCATAGTCAGCTACTCGGAAGGCTTCAGCGGTGAGTTTGAGCCGTCAAACATGGTCGAATATATTTATAATGTCGATGGCTTCCTCATCGAAGAGAAAAGTTACTATTACTATAACGGATGGGTTTTGAGCACACATGTCGTTTATACTCGCGATGAAAACAACAACATCTCTGTTGAGGAAAATCTTGACCAATACGGTTCTGTTCTCGAACGTCATGAATATGAATACGATATGAATATCCTTTTTGACGAAGTCGCTCCATTCGTGAACCCTGAAGGCGAGTTGCCAAATCCGGAGAGAACAGTGAACGCAAGGACAAAAGACAAATTCTGGACCGTTGCCGACAACGGCACACTCACTTACATTTGTGATTATTACTATTATTATAAGGAGATTGAAGGCACCGGCGTGGCGGAGAATGTCGCTGACAATGTGAACATCTATCCTAATCCGGTCAAGGATGTCCTGACGGTGGAAGCGTCAGAATATCAGAATGTTGAGGTTTTCGACCTCGCCGGAAGATGCGTAATCAGCCGTGAAATCAGTGGCGTCGCTAACATCGACATGAGCCAGATGCCAAAGGGCGTTTATCTCGTCAAGATGAATGATGAAAACGGCTCTGCAACGAGAAAAGTCATTGTCGAATGATTCATGAATATTGAATTTTCGTTGATATAAAAAATCTGTATAAAAATCGGTGATTGTTCTGACAGTTATCGATTTTTTTATTACTTTTGCCGACAAATAATCTTTAAGACTTTTGATATGAGAAAATTTATAGCATTGTTGTTGGTGCTCATCGGAATAGAGTGTCACGCTCAAGTTGAATCGGAATACGAGAGATACGTGAGGGAACAGAAAGCCGCGATGGAGCAGATGAAAAGCGACCAAGACTCCAAGATGGAGGAGATGAACAAGCAATACGAAGAATATGTGAAGGCTGAAAAAGAAGCATATTCGAAATTCATGAAGGAGATGAGTGCGAAGTGGGGCGAGGACAACGTTGCGGAAAGCACTCGGAAAGACTGGGTGGAATATTCCGACAACGGCAATTCGAGAAGCATCGTCGATTTCGAGAACGGTGAAGCTACCGTTGAGGTCGTGACAACACCCGGCAAAAATGTTAACAAGGAGGAGCTTGAGAAGACCGTCAAGATACTGATTCTCAACAAAGGTAAGACCAAGGATTACGACTCGTCTGTTGAAAAGGCGGAGCCTTTGTCGGAAGAGCCTGTCCTGCAAGGACTTGTGGAGACGCCATCAGGCGAGGTCGTCGATGAAAACAATGTCGATGAAAGTGTGAAGGAGATTGTCGAAAATGCGGTGGTTGAGGTTAAGACGGTGAAAGACCCCGACGGGAAGGAACATCAGGTCACGTCAGTGTCGTTCGAGCTTATACCCGACCACATCAGAGTGCGTGCCGAGAAGTTCGCCGACCAGGTTGGCAAATATTGCGGACAGTTCAAGGTAGAGCCTTCGTTAGCCTACGCGGTGATTCAGACCGAGTCGTCGTTCAACCCGAAAGCCAAGTCATACGTGCCTGCATACGGACTGATGCAGATCGTGCCGGCATCGGCCGGGGCCGACTGCGCACAAAGCCTGAAGAAAAACTTCAGCAAGCCGACGGCGAACTATCTGTATGACCCTGACCACAACATCGAGATGGGTGTCCATTACATCTCCCTGCTGAGAAAGAGATATTTCAAGGATGTCAACGACAGGAGAAAACAGGATCTCTGCATCATCGCTTCGTATAACACAGGCGCCGGCAACCTCGCACGCGCACTTCGTGGCGACACAAACATAAAAAAGGCAATACCGCAGATTAACGAGATGACTTACGACGAACTCTTTGATTATCTGAAGAAACACCTTCTTAAAGAGACGCAGAATTACATCGTGAAAGTGACCGAGAGAGCTGACAATTTCAGGAAGTGGATGAAATAAGCACGAAAATGTATTTGTAATGGAGGAAAATCTGCTTGATGAACGTGATGAATACGATGATGTCAATTATTACGATGACAAATACATCGCGATAATAAAGACCGACGGAACCGCCGAAATAATTGAGTTTGATACCGAATATTGGGACGAACTGCCTGATTATGTGGCCGCACAACGTCTTGACGCCATCAGAGTGATGCCGCTGTATGACATCGCCGAAAAACTCGGACTCGATGACCATATCACAGGCTGGGTCGATGACAAAGGTCTTCTCAAAAACCTCGACGAAAATCCCGTGGGCTGCAAAATCTATCCGGGCAAGATTGTCGGAGATATGATCCTTACTTTGGAGGATGATGAGTATAAACCACAGAGCTTCAATGATTTGGATACCGTTTACGATGTCTTGGATAAACTCGGTGTCACCGAGATAGAAGAGAATTTCGAAGAATATGATGAGGAAGACGGGAAATATGACGCATGGAGTTAAAATTTTTTTTAAAATGATGTAACATTTTTGTATTTTTGCGCACTATTAAATAAAAAAATATGAAACGACTTATTTCAACGGCATTATTCGTGATGGCTTTGGTTATGATGCCATCATTCGCGAAAGCACAGAACGACGACACTTTCAACAAGCAGACGCTGAAAAGTACTGGGAGTGGCAACACAGTGAAAGAGAAACGTGTTGACAGAAAGACACAACCCGAGCAGCCGGCAGTAAAACCGGCGGAGAATCCAGTTGTGAACAAACAGACAAAGCCGGAGGCGAAAAAAGACGAAATGGTCATTGTCAATCCATGCAGCGACTGGCTTGATTTTGAGTTTGTCGAACTTATTGGCAATACCAGCAAGCAGACACTTTCAATGACTTACAAAGTCACAAATCACGATGTGAACAAATCGATGTATGTCGGCCATGATGTTCTCGCATACGATGACAACGGTGGGGAACACAAAAATTCATGGGGGACAAGATATGACATGGTCACCGACGTGATGATTTCATACACAATGGATATTCCCGGTCAGGTGCTTCCTTCAAAAGTAAAGAAGCTGACGTATGTCAGCTTCAAAGTCGGTGATTGCAAGATTGAGATGCGGAATGTGAGGATTAACTGGAAATAATTCTGTTATCTTTTCATTTCGTTTTCTCTCGCCTCCTTGGTCCATCTCACAAGCATGATGATTGAGTTGATGAGGAAGACGCACGACATCAGCAGGATGGCGATGTTTTTTCCGCTGGCGTTGAAGTCGTTGAACCAAAGGACTACGTGCAAGATGTTGACGACCAACCAAATCCACCATTGCTCGGCATAACGGTTGACGGCGATGATCATCGCGACGATGTTGCAGACCGCCGAGAATGAGTCGAGAATGGGCTGCTGGTTGTTCGTGAGTTTCATGATGTAACTGAAGGCGACCGTTGCCGCGGCGATGATGGCAATCCACATGAAACGTGTCGCCCATGTCATCTTTCTCTTTATAACCTCTTGAGACTCAGTGTTGATGTGTTTTTTCCATGTCACAAATCCAATCACTTCCATCGGAAGGAAATAGACGAGATACATCAGCCCGTTCATGTAAAGGCTGCTCTCTAACGCGACGATGCCGGTGAGGAGGCACTGGACGAAGCCGAGGATGAAATTGGAGAGTTTGCCTTTCCCTGAAAGCACAATACCCGTCACGCCGACCAAGCCGGTGATGAGTGAAATCGCGGTTGTACCTTTGATGATGCTGCCGACCAGCACAACTGTAAATGCGATGGTGAGCCAGATGACTTCTGATATCTTCCAACCTGTCAATTCATTGGAAATGAATGTCTTGAATTTTGATGAGTTGTTGTTTTCCATTATTAAATCAATTTGTTTCAAATTAAATCGGGAATAATATGAAGACGCACACGTCCCACAGCGCGTGACAGACGATGAGTGGCACGATGCTTTTTGTGAGTCTGTACATGAAGCCCCAGAACAGCCCGCACACCAACGCCGCCATGATGAGCATGAAGTTGAACGAGAAGACATGCACGATGGCATAGACGAAGGCGGTGACAAGAACCGGCGCGATCCAACGCCTTGTCTCTGACTTGATTTTCAGCGACTTGTCGAAAATCTCGGAGATGCTTCTCTGAAAATATCCGCGCCAGAAAAACTCTTCCGCCGGTCCGATGACAAAAAGCAGTAATGTTCCGATAATCAGACTGTTATTGTCGTTTTTCATCTCATAGATGCTGTTAATCTGTCCTTGCGCGAACCCGAACCAGCGTGTTGAAAGAAAATTACCGAGCCAGAAAACGCCCCACAGAGCCGCAGCACTCACGATACCTATAGATAAGTTTGAGAATGAGAGCTCGTTTCGCTTGATTTTCGTGCCGCCGATGAACAACGAAATCGCCGTCAAAATCAGACCAGAAATGGACATCGCAATCCAGAAATTGATGTGCTGAGACGTCCACGGCGAAAACATGATGAACCAGAGGACTGCGACGATGCCGGTGCTTGTTATCAGCTTTCTCATTGCAACCTGTTGATTATAGAATTATTGGGGAGATGAAGTCGCCGATTGAAAGAAGCAGCGAGAAAACCAGCACGAGCTTTGCCGACTCGCCGTCGAGACTTGCAATGTCGGTCATTTCCTTGCATCTTGCCATTTTCTTGATATTTGCGAAGGCAATAGGGCTTGAGAGGAGAACCAAAAGGGCGGGAATCGGCAGGTTTCTGAATATAATATTCACAATAACAATGAGATAGGCCGTGATGACCATTCCTATATAATAAATCTTCGAGCCTTTTGTCCCGATGATTTTTGCAAAGGAAGTGACACCGGCTCTCATGTCGTTGACGCGGTCGCGCATGTTGTTGGCGTGAAGTATGCTGACGACGAGAAGTCCCGTTGGTATTGTGACAAACAATATCGGAAGATGGAAGACGCTGGTTCCGCAGAAATAAGTGCCGAGCGGAATCAGAATGCCGAAGTTTAACAAGATGCAGAGGTCGCCTAATGCGTTGGCTTTCATGAAGAAATAGAAAATGGTGAGCAGCATTCCGGCGATGCCGATGTAAAGTACGGGCAGTCCGCATCTCGTCACGAGATACAAGCCGATGGCAACTCCTATCGCCATCAGGATGATTCCGAAGCGTAAAATTGTCTTTGCAGGGATGATGCCGTCAACAATCGTGAGGTTCGTTTGGCCGATGTTGTCGTGAGAATCGACACCATGTTTGAAATCGAAATAATCGCTGATCAAATTTCCCGAAAGGTGGAAGATGGCTGCGCCGAAAAGAGCAATTATAGCTGCAATCCAGTCAATTTCAGTGGTTTGCAGTAAAGATGTCCTGTTTAAGAAAATGAAAGAAATAGTCACCAACGCGGGCATGACTGATGCCGGCAGGGACCAAGGACGTGTTGCTAAAAAGTATTTTTTCATAAAAAATGTTAAAATTCGGCTGCAAAGGTATGAAAATATTTTGATATGGGAGTGAAAATGACATTCTGAAGCAATGTTAAAACGTCAAAATCTTATGTTTGTATTGATTGTGCAATATTTTTACGAAGTGGGTAAATCATTTATAAAAAAGTCATATATTTGCGGCAAATTTTAGTTTTATAATTGATTGCTATGAGAAGATTTTTCGTGGGAATTTTCGACAGGTTTCTTGACTGGCTGATATTCTGTTTGGTGCATCTGCTGTTCAGACCGAAAGTTTATTATGCCAACAAATCAAAGAGGAAAGAATTGTTCAAGGAGCCGACCATGATTGTCAGTCATCATATAGCTCATTATGACGGACTTACGATAGGTTCGGTGTTCCATAAGGCATCTATATGTCACATGGCGGCCAAAGACCGTTTCGCACAGAAAGGGCTTGCATTTTTCTTCAGGCATCTTAATGTGATACCTATTGACCGTCAGCAGCTTGACACGAGTTGGATATATCAGGCCTTGGACAAGCTGAAGCGTCAGAAGGAGATGGTGGCGATATATCCGGAGGGGTTGAGGAGTGAGACTGGCGAGATTCTTCCTTTTCATTCGGGAATCACGACGATAGCGACTCTCGCGCAGGTGCCTCTGGTGATGATTTACATCGAGGGGCCTTATACTTGGCTGATTGGCAACCGCGTTAAACTGTACGTCAGTGAGCCGTTCCGGCTTGATCCGCCGCTGAATGGGATGAACGCCGACTATATCAACGAGCAGACCATCAGACTTCACGACAAGATGGTGGAGATGCAAAATGAATTTAATAACATAAAATAGCAGTTATGAAAAACAAAAACTACTTCTATGAGATGATTCCCGCCGACGAGATGGCGAGACTTCAGTATTTGCCGACGATACCGCAGTTTCTTGAGAAACTGAAAAACGAATATGCCGCGCTGCCGGCTGTGTCGGACATGACCACGACATACACCTACGCTGAGTTTTACGAGCGTATCGGCCGCCGCCGCAAGCTGATCAACGGCCTTGGTCTCAAGAAAGGCGCGAAGATAGCGGTGTGGGACCGCAACTCGGTTGATGCGATGGAACTTTATCTTGCAATAACGTCAGCAGGTTATGTGACGGTGATGTTGCCTGCAACGTTGCAGGAGATGCAGATGCTCGGCTCGTTGAAGAAGTTTGACGTCGAGGCGATGTTCGTGCGCGAGGAATTCCGCCCGATGTGCGAAAAGGTTCAAGTCAAGATGTTGTCAACCAAGGAGATAGCCGACACGTTCACGCCAAGTGCAGAAGTGAGGAAAGAAGACCTTGCGAGCATCTTCTTCACCGGCGGCACGACAGGAATGCCCAAGGGCGTGATGCTTAGCCACGGCAATATGATGCGCGGCGCATTCAACGGCATGTTCATGCCATCAAGCGTCATCGGCAATCAGCGTTATATCGCCTTCCTGCCTTTCTCACATATCTTCGGCATCGTCAGAGGTCTGCTCGCCTGTTTCTTCACGGGTTCGCTCGTTTACAGCTGCGAAGACATGAAAGCCGGCATCGGCACACTGCCGAGAATCAAACCTACGTGCCTTGTGCTCGTCCCTGGCCTCTGCGAGATACTGCTCGGCCTCACCAAGATGTACGGCCCGCAGTTCCTCGGCGGCGAGCTGAAACTCATTATCGCCGGTGCGGCAAACGTCCCGCCGGTACTTATCAAGGCGTTTAAAGAATTGAACATCAGACTGTTGGGCGGCTACGGACTTACCGAGTCTTCCAACCTCGTATCAGGCAACGCAAACGTCGAGGAATATCCAGAGTCAGTAGGCCCGGCATATCCCGAACAGGAATATAAGTTCGTCAACGGCGAGCTTTGGATCAAGGGCGACCACGTGATGATGGGCTACTACAATGACCCTGAAGCCACCGCTGCGACAATGGAGGACGGATGGCTTAAGACCGGCGACTTGGTGCATGAAGATGAAAACGGATACCTCTATATAGACGGCAGAATCAAGAACATCATTGTGCTGAAGAACGGTGAAAACGTGCTGCCTGAGTCGATAGAAGAGAAGTTCTATATGAACAGGTTCGTGCGCGACTGCCTCGTCAAGCCGACATCAATTAACGGCGATGAAGTCATTGGCATTGAGATACTTCCGCGTATGGAGATGTTCAAAGACGCAACGCCTGAGATGATACAGAAGACCCTTCAGGGTGTCGTCGATGAGATAAACAAGGAACTGCCGCCGTTCGCACGCATCATTACAATGAAAGTGCGCACAGAAGACTTCAAACGTACAGGTTCACTTAAAGTTGACAGAAGAAATTCATAGTTATGGTTTTAGACAGATTAAAAAAGATTTTCGCGAATGTGATGCCTAATGTCAATGTTGACAATATCACATTCGACACGCAGCTCCAGCAGGATTTGGGCATTAACTCTTTGTCAATGTTACTGTTGGCATTGGCGATAGAGCAGGAATTTGACTTCCGTTTCGAGACGGTGAACCCGTTTAAGACAGTGGGTGAGGTCGTCGCTTACATCGAAGGTAAGATTCAAAACAAATAAAAACGTCAGGTTTTTACAAAAAAAAATGACTGGCAGAAACACTCTGCCAGTCATTTTTGTATTAATGCTGATGATTGTTACTCATTGACTTTCGCGATATGTGCGAGGAGGTCGCAGACTCTTCTTGCGTAACCCATTTCGTTGTCGTACCATGCTACGACTTTCACGAACTTCTCGTTCAGTGAGAGACCGGCCTGTTGGTCAAAGATTGATGAATGGATGTCATCGACGAAATCTGTTGAAACGAGCTGGTCGTCGGTGTAGCCGAGGATGCCTTTGAGGTCGCCTTCTTCGGAAGCCTTCTTCATCGCGGCGCAGACCTCTTCGTAAGTGGCAGGTTTCTTCAGGACTGCCGTGAGGTCAACGACCGACACGTCTGTCGTAGGCACGCGGTAAGAAGTGCCGGTGAGTTTGCCGTTGAGTTCAGGGATGACCTTGCCGACGGCCTTTGCTGCGCCTGTCGTCGATGGGATGATGTTGCTGAAAGCGGCACGCCCGCCGCGCCAGTCTCTGATTGAGTTTCCGTCAACGGTTCTCTGCTTTGCCGTGACAGCGTGTATTGTCGCCATCAAGCCCATCTCGATTCCCCAGTTGTCGTTGAGGACCTTCGCGATAGGGGCGAGGCAGTTTGTGGTGCATGAAGCGTTCGACACGAATTGCGTGCCTTTCTTGTAAGTCTTGTGGTTGACACCGTAAACGAACATCGGAGTGTCGTCTTTTGAAGGCGCCGACATGATGACGTATTTCGCGCCGGCGTCAAGATGCGCCTGGCATTTCTCTTTTGTCAGGAACAAACCTGTCGATTCGAGAACATATTCGGCTCCGATTTCTCCCCACGGGATGTTGGCAGGGTCTTTTTCCGCGAAAATTCTAACATCTCTGCCATTGACAGTCATGATGTTCTTTTCCATATCATAATCAATGGTGCCGTTAAATCTCCCGTGCACCGAGTCATATCTTGCGTTATATGCCAGATAGTCAAGTGGTTGGATGTCGTTGATTCCTACAACCTCAATGTCGCCACGCTGTTCGGCGATCCTCATGGCAAGACGGCCGATTCTTCCGAAGCCGTTGATGCCCAATTTAATTTTCTTCATTTTATATTCTATTTAGTCCGTAAAATCGCGCAAAAATACACATTTTTGCCATGTGTAAAACATCGAAATGAAAAAAAAGTTCGATGAGATACAAAAAGTTCATAAAGTTATAAAGTAGAAAGTATAAAGTATAAAGTGGCTGGCGCACCACCGAAAACCTTTCGTGAAAATTCGTGGTCAGGGACACATTTCGGACTTGAGATGCAACGCTGTGCATCGGGCAGTCATCTTGTTGTCAAGCGATGGACTCTATTCCAAATATGTGTATCCGTACAGCCCGGAACGGTAATTTGAGAGGAACTCTTTGCCTTCCTCAACGGTTATTTTACCGGCTTTGACACACTGCGTCACCCATGACTCAACAGTCCTGACGAGTTTCTTCGGACTGTATTGCACGTATTCCAAAACCTCGGCAACAGTCTCACCGTCAATGAGTTGGTCGATATAATAACCTTTTTCATCAACAGAGACGTGTACGGCGTTGGTGTCGCCGAAGAGGTTGTGCATGTCGCCGAGAATCTCCTGGTACGCGCCGACGAGGAACACGCCGATGTAGTATGGGTCTTTCTTGTCGATGGAGTGGACTGGCAGGTTGTGCGACAGGTTGTGCCCGGTGACGTATGTCACGACCTTGCCGTCGGAGTCGCAGGTGATGTCCTGCAACGTCGCTTCACGGTCGGGATATTCGTTGAGACGATGTATCGGCATGATGGGGAAGACCTGGTCTATGGCCCATGTGTCGGGCAGCGACTGGAACAACGAGAAGTTGCAGAAGTATTTGTCGGCCAGTAACTTGGGCAATGAGCTGAAGTCGTCAGGGACGCGTTTCATGTCGTTGCACATCTGGTTCACTTCCAGTGCTATTGACCAGAAGATGCGTTCTATCTTGGCTCTTGTTGGCAGGTCGAGAAGTCCCATGCTGAAGCGGTCGAGTGCCTCCTCGCGTATCTCCTGCGCGTCGTGCCATGTCTCAAGCATCGACGACTGTTTGCTCGACAGCTTGTCCCATGTCTCGTAAAGGTCGTGGACGAGTTCGTGGTCGTTCTCGCTGACGACTTCGTTCTCGTCGTCCCATGTCGGAAGTGACGCTGTCTCAAGCACTTCGAAAATCAGCACCGAGTGATGCGCCGTCAACGCGCGTCCCGACTCAGTGATGATGTTCGGATGCCGGAAGCCGTTCTTGTCGCAGGCATCGACGATGGAGAAGATCGCGTCGTTGACATATTCCTGTATGCTGTAGTTGACGCTGCTGGCGTTGTTGGCCGAGTGCGTGCCGTCATAGTCCACGCCGAGTCCGCCGCCGATGTCAACAAAGTCAATGTTGAAGCCCATCTTGTGAAGCTGTACGTAGAACTGTGCGGCTTCCTTCAGGGCAATCTTTATGCTTCTAATCTTCGTGACCTGACTGCCGATGTGGTAATGCACGAGTTTCAAGCAGTCGCGGAGATTGTTTTTGTCGAGGAACTCAAGGGCATCGAGCAGCTCTGATGGGGAAAGCCCGAACTTGCTGGCGTCGCCGCCCGAGTCCTCCCATTTTCCGGCGCCTGAACTCGCGAGTTTGATTCTGATACCGATGGTCGGGGTGACTTTCAACTGCTTCGAGAGCTTGGCGATGAGACGAAGCTCGTTCATCTTCTCGACGACGATGATGATGGTCCTGCCCATCTTCTGCGCGAGAAGCGCCAGCTCTATGTAACTCTCATCTTTGTATCCGTTGCATATTATGAGTGACTCGGAGTCAGTGTTTGACGCGATGATGGCGTGCAGTTCAGGCTTCGAGCCGGCTTCCAGCCCGATGTTGAATTTCTTGCCGTGACTGACAATCTCCTCGACGACAGGCCGCATCTGGTTCACCTTGATCGGGAAGACGATGAAGTTCTGACCTTGGTATTCGTATTCCTTCGCCGCCGCCTTGAAACACGAGTCAATCCTCTCAATGCGCGTGTCGATGATGTCGGGGAAACGTATCAGCATAGGCGCCGAGACGTCGCGCAAGGCGAGTTCATCGACAAGTTCGCGAAGGTCAACCGATGCGCAGCCTTCACGCGGCGTGACAACGACGTTGCCTTTCTCGTTGATTGAGAAATAGTTAATGCCCCAGTTGTTGATGTTGTAAAGCTCGGCGGAGTCTTCAATGCGCCATTTTCTCATGCTTCTACCCATGTAAGTCAAAAGTTTTAATGTTCGTAAAGTAAAAATATAAAGTCTTCCTTTTGAAACGTGCAAAAATAGTCAATAAAACAATGTGTCACCTAATTTTTTTGCATTTCAGATTTATTTTTATTTTTGCAAAAATTTTCTGACATGATTTTAATTGCTGACTGCGGTTCCACAAAAGCTGACTGGGTGTTGCTCGATGGCGAAAAAGTCGCGCGACAATTCACTGCCGACGGCTTCAATCCTAACTTTTGTGACATGGATTTTATTTCAAGTATGACTTTGAATGACATTTGTCAAAATATTGATATTGAATGTATTGAAAAATTATTTTTCTATGGAACAGGATGTGGGAATCCGTCCAATGTGGAAAAGATGAAAAAAGTTCTTTCCGGCATTTTCAAGTGTTCGGAAATTGAAGTCTTTTCTGATATTTTAGGCTCATGTCATTCGCTTTTCGGCCACGAGTCGGGAATAGCCTGCATACTCGGGACCGGCTCGAATGCGTGCCTTTACAATGGAAGAGACATCGAGAAAAACGCCGTCTCGCTCGGCTATCTGCTTGGCGATGAGGGCAGCGGCTGCCATATCGGGAAAAAAATCGTGCACGACTATTTCTATGGGATTATGCCCGAAGATCTGCGCCGGAACTTTGATTCGGATTATAAAATCGATAGAAACACATTGATTGCTAAGGTTTACAAGAATCCGCAGCCGTCAAAATACCTGGCTTCATTTTCAAAATTTGCAAATATGCATATTGATAATCAATATATTGTCAATCTGGTGTCGGACTGTTTTGACGAGTTTGTCAAATATTTCATAATTCCTTTGACGAAGAACGGCGAATGTCATGAAGTCGGATTTATCGGCTCCGTGGCGTTTTATTTTCAGGATATTCTCCGTGAACGCTTGGCGCAACATGGTCTGAGTTGTGGCGAAATCGTGAAAAACCCGATGGATGGATTGGTCAGATTCTATTCGTAAGATATTCGTTATCAGTATCTTGAAGGTTGAAGTATTCTTGTATCTTGCCGTTTTTCAACAATTCGGAGCATGAGCCTTTTATGAACGGCAGATGTCTCCCCATAACCCAAAGGCTGTCGGTGTATCTTAACAGAAGCTCAAGGTCGTGTGAACTGAATATTATGGTTTTTCTCTGTTCAGATGCAAGTCGTTTCAGAATTGAAAACAACTCGATTTTACTTGGGTAGTCGAGGAAGGCGGTGGGTTCGTCAAGAAAGATTATAGGCGTGTTTTGTGCGATTGACTTTGCAATCATTACTTTCTGTCTTTCGCCATCTGATAATGTATTAAATAATCTGTCACTCAAATGTTTGATTCCGATTAGCTCAAGTGATTCTTCAACTATTTTTTCATCGTTTCCGGAGAGTTTCCCGAACATTCCAAGATACGGGAAGCGCCCTGAAGACACGATTTCGCAGACTGTCAGGAACATGTCGTCGGGCCGTTCCGTGAGCACGACGCTCATCATCTTGGCGCGTTCCTTGGCTGTGAGGTTCTCGGCGTTCTCACCGTTGATTTCAATTGTGCCTGATACGGGTTTTATGTGCCCTGACAATGTCTTGAAGAGCGTTGATTTGCCTGCGCCGTTCGGGCCTATCAACGCGACCAAATCGCCTGAATCAAGGGAGATGTCGATGCCCGAAGCAATGATCTTGTTTGCGTAACCGATTGAAAGAGAATGTGTTTTGAGAACTTGCATGGTTTTCTTTTTTATTTTGCAACCTTGTTTCCTTTTATGATGACAGCGATGACTATTGGTGCGCCGATGAAGGCGGTGACAGCGTTTATCGGGAGATTGCCGTCGAAACCGGGAAGTCGTGCGATGACGTTGCATAAAAGCGCGAGGTCCATCCCGATGAGCATTGTCATTGGCAGCAAAAGCCGGTGGTCACTGCTTTTGAAGATGAATCTTGCGATATGCGGGACGGCGAGGCCGACGAACGCGATGGGGCCGCAATATGCCGTGACGATGGCTGTCAGATAACCTGATATTAAGATGATAATCAGGTTGTTACGTCTGATGTTCAGGCCGAGGTTTTCGGCGTATGTCTCACCTAAAAGCAAGACATTTAAATTTTTGGAAAGGAAAAAAGAAGCCAGCAAGCCGATGATAACGCTGATTGACAACACCGTCATCCGTTCTGTCCCGACGTTTGAGAAACTGCCCATTCCCCAGATGACGAAGGCGTGGATGTCTTCTTTCATGCTGAAAAACTTCAGAATATCGGTGACTGAACTTGCGAGGTAAGCGATCATCAACCCGATGATTATCAATGTGGTCATGTTTTTTGTCATTGAGCTGAAGGCGAGAATCAGAAATAAGACCGCCACGGCTCCGGCGAAGGCGGCAAGGCTTACTCCGATCGTTGACCACCAACCGAGCGAGGAGACGGCGGAGCCAGAGATGACGCCGGTGAGTAAGATGACGATTCCGACGCCGAGACTCGCGCCGCTGCTTATGCCAAGCATCGAAGGGTCGGCGAGAGGGTTGCGGAAAAGTGTCTGCATCAGAAGTCCCGAAACCGCTAAGGCAGAACCTGCTAAAAGTGCTGTCAACGCTTGTGGTAGTCTGTAATTTAAAATAATGGTATTTAATGGATTATCCTTGTTTGCTTTAAGTAATACGTCAAGAATATCTTTGAATGGAATCTTGACTGAACCAATAAATAGATTGGCCAGAAACAGCACAATTCCAAGCAGGATTATTGTCAAAATAGCAATTGTTTTTCTGTTTTTACTCATTCAGCAAATGAAAATATTTTGGTTGGTAATTGTCTTCGAATAATTCCGGATGAAATATCGTGGCGAAGTCTTTAAGCATAACATCAGGCTCATATTGTGCATTTTCAAAGTATGCGCTTTCACGTACATCGCAGACGATGACGTTCCTGTTTTTAAAGGCTTTGTAATATGTAAAAAGTTCATTTTCAACAGATAACCGTTCGTATGAATACGGCGTGTCTGTCGAATTCATAATCCGCCAGAAGTCGGCGTCGCCGGCTTTCGCCAAGACCGTCTCTGCGTCAACGGGCAGGCTTCCGGTCGCGTCATTGTCTTTCCAGACGTAATCGGCGGCGGCATCACTGAAAATCTGTGCGATGTAACTCCTCCCGCCTGGAATGTACCATTGTCCGTCAAACGGCAGGTCGGAGAAAACTGTGGGGGTGTCAGTGGCGTTTCTACATAGTGATTTAATTGATTCATAATTAGTTGCAATGTCGTTGAACCAACGATCCGTTTCTTTTTCGCGGCAAGTCAGGCAGCCGATTATTTTAAGCCATTCCGCGCGGCCGAGAGGATGATTCTCAAGATAGTCGGCGAATGGCAGCATGACCGCGCCTGTGAGTTCGCCAATCTTGCTGTCCTGAATGGTCGGATACGGAGTGTAAAGAATTACATCTGGTTGAATGTCAATGACTTTCTCAATGTTTATCTTTGATTCCGTCCCGACATCCGACATCTTGCCGTCAGCGATAAGCTGTTTGATTTGAGGGTTGTCAGTGTAATTGCTCTCCAAAATTCCTTTCACGCGCTCTAATTCTTCAAGTCGTTGAAAAACAGACCATTGCGTTGAAGAATATGCGACGACCGACCTCGCCGGCGTCCTGATCACCTGTTTTGTTGATAGTTCGTCGGGCAACTCCAAAGTGTCAGGATATAGGTAGAACTCACCTAAACTGCCGCCTTTCCACGGATTTGTGATTTTTATGTAATAACCTGATTTGTAATGAGATACGTGAAGATTGCTCGAATATTCGATGAGGTTGTCTTCTCCTTGACATGCTGCAGTTTGTCTTGTCTCGTTCTCGCCGCAGCAGCATAATATCGGGCAAATCATTGATATACAGATGATTAAACTGAATATATGCAGACTATGTTTCATTTGTCAAAAATCGTAGAAATTGATTGCAAAAATAATAAAAAATGGCCATTTAAGTCAAAAATTATGTTTACTTTTGCAGGTTAAAATTTTAGTCATGGGGATTTTCATGTTTCACAGGCCGGAGCCGCGCCGGTTCAACTACATACCGCGTTATTACAACCCTGAAAAAGAAGCACTTGAGCGTCGCAAGGCGGAGCTCGGGCTTGAATCGAATTTGTCGGAAGAAGACAAATTACGTTTGAAAATGAGAAGAAGTTGGGGCAGGGTGGACTCGGTTGATGAAGAGGGCGACCGCCGCAGGGCGAGGTACAAGACGATGCGTTTCGTGGTCATTTTTGGAATTGCGGCGGTCTTGGTTTATTTCATCCTGTTCACGCCTGTCGTCGAGGATTTCATCAGGATGTTCCTTATGCTCGGCAAGAAATAACAGAGAGTCAATTTTTTATGTTAAATTAACTGAAAATTATGGCGTTGGATATAATTAAGTTGTTACCTGACTCCGTGGCGAATCAGATTGCGGCCGGTGAAGTGATTCAGCGTCCGGCATCTGTCGTCAAGGAATTGATAGAGAATGCCATAGATGCCGGCGCGACGCAGGTTGACCTTGTGGTCAAAGACGCGGGACGCACACTTATTTCTGTCGTTGACAACGGCTGTGGCATGTCGGAGACCGACGCGCGTCTCTGCTTCGAGCGTCACGCCACGTCGAAGATCAAGTGCGCCGACGACCTCTTCAAGATCAGGACGATGGGCTTCAGGGGCGAGGCGTTGGCGAGCATCGCGGCGGTGGCACAGGTGGAGCTTTCGACGAGACGTGAAGAGGACGAAGTCGGGACGAAGATAAAAATCGAAGGCTCCAAGGTGACGGAACAGATGCCGAAACCGATGTCAGTCGGCACGAATTTCACTGTGAAAAACTTGTTTTTCAACGTCCCGGCACGACGTAACTTCCTGAAATCCAATGACGCCGAACTGCGTCATATAAACGAGGAGTTCTTCAGAATCACAATGATGAACCCTGAAATCGGATTCACCTTCACGAGCAATGAGAAAGAAATCTACCATCTTTACCCGGGCTCGTTGAAACAACGGATCGTCGGACTTTACGGCAAGGATTACGAAAGCAAGGTCTTGCCTGTTAGTCAGGAGACCGACGCCGTCACTATCAACGGCTTCATCGTCAAGCCAGAGTTCTCGAAGAAGACGCGCGGCGAGCAGTATTTCTTCGTGAACCGCAGGTTTATCAAACACGCTTACCTGCATCATGCGGTGGAAACTGCATACAAAGAACTCATCCCGCAAGACTGTTTTCCTGGATATTTCATTGATATTCAAATTGATCCGAAGGAAATTGACATAAATATTCACCCAACCAAGACCGAGGTGAATTTCATTGACGTCAAAATGGTTTACGCTATCATGCATTCGGCGGTGCGCAAGGCCATCGGGCAGCACAACCTGGCGCCGATGCTTGACTTCGACGTGAATCCTAATCTCGGAATCGATTTTGGGGAGGCAAGCCGTGTTGACAGGCCGATCATTGAGCCGAAGACTGACTTTAATCCGATGTACAATCCGTTTAAAATCAATCCGATACATCATCAGCAGCAGAACTGGCGGATTGCATACGATGACACGGACGACACGGTTCAAAACGAAAATGCCGACGAAGAGAGACTTGTTGCGGAAGAGGAAAAGAGCCTTTTCATACAGCTTCAACAGTCGTATATCGTGACGGCCGTGAAGTCGGGACTGCTCGTCGTTGACCAGCATTTAGCGCATGAGAGGATACTTTTCGAGAAGTTCCTGAAGGAGATGGAATTGACGGTCGAGGCGTCGCAACAGGAGCTTTTTCCGCAGCACATTTCATTGAATATCAACGATGCTTCAATCCTTAGGGAGATAAAGCCGGAACTTGAGAAAGTCGGTTTCAGACTTGAAACGCTGAATCAGACAACCTTTATTATTAATGGCACGCCGTCCGACAGCAAAGGCGGCGACGCCGTCAGTCTGATAGAAAAGATTCTGGAGGGTTACAAGATAAACATGGCTGATTGTCAGTCGGATAAAAAGATTAATCTCGCACGTTCGATGGCGGCGCAGATGGCGGTGAAGCCTGGCAAGGCCATGAGTCCGGTCGAGATGCAGAGCCTGATTGACAGGCTTTTCGGCTGCGCGGTGGCCGAGGTGTCGCCGTCAGGAAAGAGAATTTACACAATTATCAATGCTGAAGAATTAAAAACACGTTTGAACTAATGGAAAACCAATTCAGGCCGCAAGGCTTCTCAATATTGCCTTTAGCTGTTAAGAATCTGTTGATTATCAATGGAATATTCTTTCTTGCCACAATCACGATGGACTATGCCTGGCATGTTGATTTGGCGGAAATTTTCGGGCTTCATTACATCGGAGCGTCGGATTTCAGGCCGTATCAGTTTGTGACTTATATGTTCATGCACGGGAGTTTCTCGCATCTGTTTTTCAACATGTTCGCGTTGTGGATGTTCGGCAATGCGATCGAAAACGCGTGGGGGCCGAAGCGATTCCTCATTTTCTATTTCGTGTGCGGGATAGGCGCGGGAGTCACCCAGGAGATTGTCCAATATATTCAATATGTTACGACGTTGGAAGGGTATGAAAACGTGAGAATTGCTGCAAATCAGGTGATTACGATGCAGGAATATCTCAACTTGATGACGACTGTAGGGGCATCAGGCGCCGTTTACGGGATACTGCTCGCATTCGGCATGACGTGGCCTAACTCGCGCATTTACATATACTTTGCCATTCCGATAAAGGCGAAATGGTTCGTGATATTGTACGGCGTCATCGAGCTTTTCTCGGGATTCAGAGGCGTTGACAACGTGGCGCATTTCGCGCATCTCGGCGGCATGATTTTTGGCTTGATACTTATTCTGTATTGGCGTCGCGGCGAGCTGAACTGGATTTCTAAACTGAAATCTCATTTTGAAAAAAACAGAAATTCGCGCGATGGATGGTCGTATCAACGTCCGAAATCCGACGAACAATACAACAAGGAACGTGCTGATGATCAGAAGAGAATAGACGAGATCCTCGATAAAATCTCCAAAAGCGGCTACGACAATCTGACCAAGGAGGAGAAAGAGTTTCTTTTCAGACAAAGCAAAAAGAACTGACATGGGCAAGAAAGAGATAGGTGAGAAGAAACCGTTTTTCAGACGACTGCTGATATTTTTCGTGGCTGTCTTTGCCTTCATCGCTTTGATTGCCACGGCTTTATGCGCGATAAGTCCGCATGTCTCACCCGACGCATTCGTCTGGACTTCGTACTTCGGACTCGCGTTTTGGCTGATTTTGTTCGCTGATGTTTTGCTGTTCGTGACTTTGATTTTCCTGAAGGCCCGCAAATCGTTGATGATCAGTTTGTTGGCTTTTGTTGTCGCGATGCCGGGCTTCATGCGGTCGTGTTCTGTCAAAAAAGAGACTTTCGACCCGGGAAACATAAAGATGATGTCGTACAATGTGGCAAATTTTCGTGATGTCACAGATGCCAGCGTGACCCGCGAGATGGTTGAAACCAGTGTGATTCAATTGATAAAAGAAGAGAGACCGGACATTGTCTGTCTGCAGGAAGGCGGTGCGTGGTCTGATGCAAAGGCTGATGATTTTGGTGAGAAAATTGGTTGTAAATATCACAGTGTCAATAAGTTTAGTCATCGCGGCAATATCATTTTTTCGAGGTTTCCGCTTGAAGATGACGAATACACCGAGCGATTCAATGCAAGCGGAGCCGCCGGTTTTGTGAAGGTCGTAAAAGCCGGATCGTTGGGGCGGTTTTATCTCCAAAACACACATTTACAATCATATAACATCACAAAAGATGAGATAGAATATCTTGGCGACACAAGGAACTACGTCGAAAATTCGTCGAAAGGGAAGTCTGTTTTCACGAAACTGAGATACGGCTTTGAGGAGCGGACCAAGGACACAAAAATCATTGTCGGCAACCTCCCGGGGAACGATATGCCTGTGATAATATGCGGTGACTTCAACGACACGCCGCTCTCGTACACGTACCAGCAGATGAAAAAGGCCGGGTTCAGCGACGCTTTCCTTGAGGCCGGACACGGCGTCGGGAAGACATACTGCGGGAAGCTGCCACTGCTCAGGATTGATTACTTCTGGCATGATGAAAACGTCAATGTCTTCACGTTCAAGACAATCACGAAAAAAATGTCAGACCATTATCCGATTGTCATGACGTTTAATGTAAGTAATTGATTATGAATTACAAGATTGACTCAAAGTTTAAGCCGACGGGTGATCAGCCACAAGCTATTGAGCAGCTGAAACAGGGCGTTTTGGCAGGGGAGAGGTATCAGACTTTACTTGGCGTGACCGGTTCCGGCAAGACATTCACGATAGCGAACATGCTTGCGGAGCTGAACCGTCCGGCGCTGATTTTGAGCCACAACAAGACTCTCGCCGCCCAGTTGTATGGCGAGTTCAAACAGTTCTTTCCCGAGAACAGAGTTGAGTATTTCGTTTCATATTACGACTATTACCAGCCGGAGGCGTTCATCCCTGCCACAAATACATATATTGAGAAGGACTTGTCGATAAATGACGAGATTGACAAGCTGCGTCTGAGCACGACCCAGGCGTTGCTTTCAGGAAGGAGGGATGTCATTGTAGTGTCTTCAGTATCATGTATTTATGGCATAGGGAACCCGGATGATTTCAGCAAGAACGTCATCAACATCGAGGTGGGGCAGAAGATAGACCGCGACGCGTTGCTTTTGCAGTTCACAAACTCGTTGTATTCGCGCAACGACATCGAGTTCACGCGCGGCAGGTTCCGTGTCAAAGGCGACACCGTTGACGTCTTCCCGGCATATTCCGACATCCCGTACAGGATCATCTTCTTTGACGATGAGGTCGATGAGCTTGAGTCTTTCGACCCGATAAACGGGACGCGCATCGAGACGTTGCAGAACATCACGCTTTTCCCGGCGAACATTTTCGTGACTTCTAAGGACAAGATCAAAACTGCCACCGAGGAGATTCTGCTCGACATGTTCAAGCAGGCGGAGTATTTCCGTGAGATTGGCAAGTTTGAAGACGCGAAACGCCTTGAAGACCGTGTGAATCATGACGTGGAGATGATTCGTGAACTCGGCTATTGTTCCGGGATCGAGAATTATTCGCGATATTTTGACGGGCGACAGCCCGGGACGCGACCGTTCTGTCTCCTCGACTTTTTCCCCGACGACTTCATCACGGTCATTGATGAAAGCCACGTCACCGTCTCGCAGATCAGAGGCATGTATGGCGGCGACCGTTCGAGGAAGCAGACTCTCGTCGAATACGGTTTCAGGCTGCCGTCGGCGTTGGACAACAGACCGCTCAAATTCGATGAGTTTGAAGCGCTTACGGGACAGACGATATACGTGAGCGCGACACCGGGCGACTATGAGTTGCAGCAGACGCAAGGCGTTTATGTCGAACAGCTCATACGTCCCACCGGGCTTCTCGACCCGGTGATTGAAGTCAGGCCGAGCACCAACCAGGTCGATGACCTCGTGGCGGAAATCAGGAAGGTCTTGGAGAAAAACTCACGCGTCCTCGTCACAACCCTGACAAAACGCATGGCGGAAGAGCTTACCAATTACCTTAACAATCTGGAAATCAGCACAAGATATATACATTCTGATGTCGATACGCTCGACAGAGTCGAGATTATGATGGGGTTGAGGCGCGGCGATTTTGATGTGCTCGTCGGAGTCAACCTCTTGCGTGAAGGCTTGGATCTGCCTGAAGTTCAGCTTGTCGCGATTCTTGATGCCGATAAAGAAGGCTTCCTGCGTTCGGAACGTTCTTTGACGCAGACGGCGGGACGCGCCGCGAGAAACGCGGGCAGCAAGGTCATCATGTATGCCGACAAGGTCACCGAATCAATGCAGAAAACCATCGACGAGACGAGCAGGCGCAGGGAGATACAAATCGCCTACAATCAGGAACATGGCATCGTGCCGAAGACGATAATCAAACCGCTCGACAGCACGTGGAGCGAGACCGTCGGGAAACAGCATCTCACCGAATATTCCCGGAACGAGGGACGTGCCAGCGCAGTGGCGGAAGCACAGCATGTTTACGGCAACCACGACGATATTAAGAAGGCCATACAGGAGGCAAAGAAAGACATGGAGAAATCTGTCAAGATGCTCGATTTCATGAGTGCCGCCAAGTACCGCGACATAATTCTTGCCTTGGAGGAAAAACTCAAATAACCAACTGCCGTAAACTGAAAATATATGGCCGTTAACTTGTTTTTGCGTTTTGCTTTCGATTTTTAATATACTTTTGCAGCCAAATTGGTTGGTTGTTTTTGGAATCAAACAATGCAAGTTATGTGACAGTTTTGTTGTTTTTGTCATGAGTTGATATTTGCATTATCTTCATAATGAATAATTTATGGAAGAAGTGTTTGACCAAAAGGAAAGAGTCAGTTTTTATCTGGCTCTTTTTTTTGATATATGTTGATACAGTAAAATATTTTACTATTTTTGCAAATTAAAATTTCTGAATTATGAATACAGTTTTAATGGTAAAATCATTCGCCACACCTGATGTTTGGGGGGTGCTGATTCAGTTCGGCATCATTGCAATCGGTCTTTTGTTGGGCAATGTGTTGAGGACGAAGGTCCCGTTTCTGAAAAAAAGTCTTATTCCGTCAGCATTGATTGGTGGTGCTTTGATATTGATTTTCAAGGCGATACCAGGAATGAATTCGTTTGTTGACAAAACGTCGATGGAAATCATAACGTACCATGCCTTAGGTATCGGCTTTGTTGCGTTAGCGCTGAAAAACAACAGGATTGAGTCGAAATCGAGTACGATGAAAGTTATAGAGACAGGCACCTTGACAGCGAGCACGTATATTCTGCAAGGCATTGTAGGTCTGCTTGTTACGATCCCGATGTTTTATTTTGGAAAGAAGATTTTCTATGCGGCCGGTCTGCTGCTCCCGATGGGTTACGGACAAGGTCCAGGGCAGGCGTTGAACTTCGGTGTCATTTATATGAACCATGCTGCTGATCAAGGCATTGCGTTCCCCGGAGCTGACTTCGGACTTTCGATTGCGGCGACTGGATTTATTGTCGGCAGCGTTATCGGTGTTGTCTATATGAATATTCTGAAGAAGAAGGGCAAAATCAATATTTCAGAGTTGAAAGAACGTCAAATCAACACGTTGCAAGACTATGAAGGCGAGAATGAAATCCCTGATACTGAGTCTGTTGACAAAATGTCAATCCAGCTTTGCCTTGTGATTTTCACGTATTTCCTTGTCTATCTTTTCAACAGCTGGATACAAAGCCTCGACCTTGGAACATTCGGGACGAACACTTTGAAACCGTTGATGTGGGGCTTCAACTTCCTGCTTGGCACGTTGTTCGGCATTCTCGTGAAATGGGTCATGAATGGTTTCAAGAAAGCGAAAATACTCAATCGCGAATACATCAACAATTATCTTTTGAATAGGATTAGCGGCTCGGCATTCGACGTGATGATTGTTGCCGGCACTGCTGCTATCAATTTCGCTGAGTTCAGAGGGTTTGCGTTACCTTTCATCCTCGTCTGCACTTTGGGTGCAATCGCGACATTCTTCTACGTCAACGTGATGTGCAAGCACATTTTCCCGAATTACCGTTATGAAGGATTTTTCAGCATGTTCGGAATGCTTACCGGCACGGCGAGCAATGGCATGATTCTGCTTCGCGAAATCGACCCGAAGTTCGAGACGCCGGCGGCGAACAACCTTGTGCTTCAGACACTTCCGGCTGTCGTGCTTGGATTCCCTGTGCTGCTCCTTGTCGGCTACGGACCGCAAAGCTGGGAGGCGACATTGATAACATTTGGATGCTGCGTCGCAGTGTTCACGTTGTTTACGTTGTTCCTGCTTCGGTCGAAAATTTTCAAGAAAAGATGTAAGAAGACTTTGAAGCAAGCATAAGCTCACAGACTCATACAGACAGAAAAAATTTCAGAAACTCATTGTTTTTGAAATTTTTAATGTATATTTGCAGGCAAAAATATATGACATGAAAGAAGTGGAAAATCTTGTACGTTTCGACTGGGCGATAAAGCGTTTGCTCAGAAACAAGGCTGACTATTGTGTTGTGGAAGGTCTGTTGACCGTTATCATCGGGAGACCCATAAAAATCAAGTCGTTGCTTGAAAGCGAAAGCAATCAGGAAAATGATTTTGACAAGTTCAACAGAGTTGATCTTTTGGCAGAAGACGAAAATGGCGAATTGATGATCTTTGAAATACAAAACAATCGTGAGCTCAGTTATTTTCATAGAATGGCATACGGGACGTCAAAAGTCGTTTCGGAATATTTAAGCAAGGGAGACTGTTACGAGAAACTCCGCAAGGTTTATTCCATAAACATAGTGTATTTTTCACTTGGGCAAGGAGATGATTATGCATATCACGGCAAAACAGAGTTCGTGAGCATGCACAATCCAAATGACATTTTGAAATTGACTCCGGCACAACAAAAGGCATTCAACTGCGTGACGCCATCAGATATTTTCCCGGAATATTATATTTTGCGTGTTGATAAATTTGATGATGTAGCAAAAACACCGCTGGATGAATGGATAAGTTTTTTGAAGAGCAGCACAATCCCTGATGGCGCAACGGCTCCCGGCCTAAAGGAGGCAAAAGAACTATTACGAATAGATAATCTTTCGGAATCTGAAAGGAATTTGTATTACAAGATTCTTGATGATTTGAGATACCAGCAGAGCGTCATAGAAACAGGTCGCTTCGAAGGACGTATCGAAGGTATTGAAGAGGGTCTTTTAATTGGACAGGAAAAAGGAAGGGCTGAAGGAAGGGCTGAAGGAAGGGCTGAAGGAAGGGCTGAAGGAAGAGCTGAAGGAAGAGCTGAAGGAAGAGCTGAAGGTGTCGAATTACAGAATATTGAACATGTGAAACGTTTGAGAAGTAAAGGCTTTGATAATCAAATTATTGCTGATATGCTCGGATTGGAATTGACATTTGTGATTAATCATTAACTAACTGATTGAATAATTAGCGACTGGCAGTTATTACGTAATATGTGATAACTGCCAATTTGGTTTAAATTAACAAATATTTTTGTAAAATAAAATAAAATAAGTATTAAATTTGCAAAATTCTAACTGATAGTTTGAAGTGTCTGAATTGTTTATTGTAACTTATTGATTACTAATTAAATAAATATATATGAGCGAAGGATTATATTCAATGGAAGCCAAGGATTTCGACAAGACCTTGGATTTGACAAAAATCAAGCCGTATGGCGACACAATGAACGATGGCAAGGTGCAGCTGAGCTTCACGTTGCCGGTGCCGTGCGGCGCTGAAGCTGTAGAGGCTGCGAAACAACTCATCAAGAGCATGGGCCTCGAAAACCCGGCGGTGGTATATTACAAAGAACTCACACCGGGCTTCACATTTTTCAACTGCTACGGAAGTTGCACGCATACGGTGAACTACAGCACGATATACGTCCCGAAAGTAGAGTCAAACGTGATGGATATGTACGAGACCGACAAATTCATTAGGGAAAACATTGGCCGTAAGATTGTCGTCGTCGGGGCCAGCACGGGCACTGACGCTCACACGGTCGGCATCGACGCCGTCATGAACATGAAAGGCTACGCCGGCCACTACGGGCTGGAGCGCTACGAGATGATTGAGGCATACAACCTCGGCAGCCAGGTCCCGAACGAAGAGTTCATCGCCAAAGGCATCGAGCTTCACGCCGACGCACTCATCGTGTCGCAGACCGTCACGCAGAAAGACGTTCACATCAAGAACCTCACAAACCTCGTCGAGCTGATGGAAGCCGAGGGTCTCCGCGACAAGATGATCCTCTGCTGCGGCGGCGCACGTATCACACACGAACTCGCCAAAGAACTCGGCTACGACGCCGGCTTCGGCATGAACACATACGCCGACGATGTGGCTTCGTTCATCGTGGCCGAGATGGTGAAAAGAGGAGTTAAGTAAATGAGTTTTTGAAGTGTAGCTTTATTAGATTTTTTTGCGAAGCAGAATTTTTCTTAATCGAAACAAAATGTAAAGTTACACTTTATAAAATGATGGGTTTATCAAATAGTTAAGTTTTGAATATCTTGTGTTTAAAATTTGATTGGTTATGAAAAAATTTATTCTTCCCTTTTTGGGAACAGTTTTGATACACCTTGGTGCTTCAGCACAAATAAGTGAGCAACAAGCGACAAATCTCGTGCTTACTTCTGTGGTTTATAATCGGGTTGACAGTGTCAACGTGTTTGTGAACCAAACCTTGCAGTCATCCGAGTATTTTTCAATTAGTCCGTATGATTCAATTGCAGCGCCATACAACAACTATTGGCTGTATTTCATTGACGATATGCCTCAATTTGGTTGGGAACATCATTGTAGATATGTTTTTGTTAATCAGGATGATGGTAGCTACAATGTGGTGCAAAGTCAGAGACCTCCTGTTTTGTTGAACAAGGATTTTGATTGCGTTCAAAGGAAGTGTGCCCCAATTTTTCCTGCGCCCGTTTCACAGAATGGTATGGATGAGTTTAATCCAAAATCAAAAAAAGAACATATTCTATTAACTGAAAGATTACTCTCAAATCTTCCACAAAATGTTAAGTACAATGATGAGATTGTTCCTGTGAGCAATCTTGAAGCATTCGAAAGCGAAGTAAGCG
Source organism: uncultured Bacteroidales bacterium (assembly GCA_937896895.1). Classification (GTDB taxonomy): domain Bacteria; phylum Bacteroidota; class Bacteroidia; order Bacteroidales; family F082; genus Limimorpha. The sequence continues at coordinate 75,667 of CALBNV010000012.1, forward strand.
GCATTGTGTTACTTTGGGACGCGCCGGAAAATAGTTCGTTGAATGAGCATAGACAACTGTCATGGAATGTTAATATGGATAATTGGGTGGGTCCTGCAGGTTGGTCTGGGGAGAATGTTAAAAGGGTTGGAATTAGATTCGATACACTTGACTTGAAAGATGTTAAAGGGTGGAAGATAAAACAAATCAAGTTTATTCCTTTTGCTTCGGAGAATCAACAGTCTGTGGCTGTGTGGTACAGGAAAGAAGAAAAGATGGAATTGGTTTATGAGCAATTCCCTTCAGAATGCGTTTATGGGGAATGGAATACAGTCAATTTAGATGAAGATGTTTCTATAGAAGATGGGGTTGAAGTTGTCATAGTACAGTCATCCTACGGAGCGGCAGAAGAAGATTTTGCGCTTGAATATATTAAACCTCCACATGATAAGAACATGTATACGGGGGGTACGAATGGTGCGGGATGGCAGTTTAGTAATATGAATGCATTTGGTTATTCTCTTGCGGCAAACATTGAAAATTCAGAATGCGGGATGCGCCTGCTCGGCAACAAAGAAGGACAATTGTTGTCAGGCTACAATGTCTATCGCGACGGAGAAAAGATAGCGAGCATCCCTTACACATTCCAAACCTATTTCATCGACAAGGATGGGAACGCTACGAATGATTGCAATTATTGCGTCTCTGCCTTATACGGAGAAGAAGAGTCAGAGATGGTCTGCACATCAATAACGGGCATCAATGAGGGAACATTTGTGAATAGTGTGGCAATACATCCCAACCCGACGACAGGTCTGGCTGAGGTTGACAGAGAGTGTGTCAGTGTGATTCAGGTGTACAACTTTTTTGGTCAACAAATGACAACTGTCTATAATACCAACAAAATTGACCTGTCAACATTCAATGCAGGCGTGTATATGCTCAAAATCCAAATGAAAGATGGAACGACAGGCACTGTGCGCGTCCTGCGATTGTAATTTATTTAAAACAAATAGGTAATTCGTTGTTAATTAAAATATTTAATATCATGGACAAAAACGAAATTAGAGAAGTCATCGCGAGAAGGGCAGCCAAAGAGTTGCACGATGGCGATGTTGTGAACCTCGGTATTGGCATCCCGACAATGATTCCAAACTACCTTCCGGAAGGCGTGTCAGTCACACTCCAGACAGAGAACGGGGCCATGGGCATCGGCCCGACACCGGCTGAAGGTGAAGAAGACAAGAACGTCATCAACGCAGGCGGCGGCTTCATCACATTGAATCCCGGCGCATGTTCATTCGATTCAGCGACATCATTCGCAATCATCCGCGGCGGCCACGTCAACGTGTCGTTCCTCGGCGCTTTGCAGGTCGATGAGAAAGGCAACCTCGCCAACTGGATTATCCCTGGAAAGATGGCTCCCGGCATGGGCGGCGCGATGGATCTCGTGGTCGGCGCAAAACGCGTCATCCTCACCATGGAACACACACAGAAAGGCGCACCTAAAATCCTGAAGAGCTGCACACTGCCACTCACGGCGGCAGGTCAGGTCAATATGATTATCACGGAAATGGGCGTCATGGAAATCACACCTGAAGGCATCGTCCTCACGGAGAAACACCCGGAATTCACGGTTGAAGACATCCAGGCCGCGACAGAGGCGAAGCTCATCATCAGCCCGAACCTCAAGTCAATGTTAGATTAAGTGTTAAGAGTGGAGTGTTGAGAGTTGAGTTGTCTTGACTCTCAACGCTTCACGTTTCAAACGGTAAAGCAATGGATTATCAATATTTGAAAAGCGAGATTAAGGAAAACGGCATCCAGATAATGACCGTCTCCGCACCGAAGTCGTTGAACGCGCTGTGCTCGGCGATTTTGTCGGAGATTGACCGTTTCGTGGATGAGATCGACCTCGCTGTGACAAAAGTCCTCATCGTGACGGGTGACGGGGAGAAGGCCTTCGTCGCCGGCGCAGACATCGCTGAGATGAAAGACCTCGACGACGCGCAGGCTCTCGAATTCGCGCGTCTCGGCGCCAAGGCGTTCAAGAAACTTGAAGACCTCAACATTCCGGTCATCGCTGCCGTCAACGGGTTCGCGCTCGGCGGCGGCTGCGAGCTTGCAATGGCCTGTGACATCCGCCTCGCCTCCAACAAGGCGAAGTTCGGGCAGCCGGAAGTCGGCCTCGGCATAATCCCGGGGTTCTCCGGCACATACAGGCTTCCCAAACTCGTCGGTCCGGCAATGGCCAAGGAGCTCATCTTCACCGGCAAGATGATTGATGCGCAGGAAGCGTACAGAATCGGACTCGTGAACGCCGTCTGCGAGCCTGAAGAGCTTATGCCGCAGGCCGTCGCGATGGCGGAGAAGATGCTGAAGAACGCACCTCTCGCGATCCGCGCCGCAAAACGCTGCATCAACGACAACTACGACATGACCGCCAACGAAGCCATCGCATACGAGAACGTGTATTTCTCGCGCTGCTTCGCGACGGAAGACCAGAAAGAAGGAATGGGCTGCTTCCTGACAAAGAACAGACCGCATTTCCAAGGTAAATAGTTATAAAGTGTTGAGAGTGAAGTGTTAAGAGTTGAATTATAATATTTCGCAATCACACACGGAAAATTGAAATATTAACAATTTAATAAATAATTTGAAAATGAAAGTATTTGTAATCGGAACAGGAACAATGGCAAAAGGCATCGTGAAGGCTTTCGCAGCTAAGATGCCGGTCGTCATGAAGAGCCGCACACAGGCCAGCCTCGACAAGGCTATGGCCTCAATTTCAAAGGGTTACGCAAAACTCGTTGAAAAAGGCAAAATCGCGCAGGAAGCAATGGATGCAATCATGGCAAACATCGCAACGACAACTGACTACGCAACATTCGCCGACGCTGACCTCGTGATCGAAGCGGCATCGGAGGATATGCAGCTGAAGAAAGACGTCTTCACGGAGCTTGACAAAATCTGCAAGCCGGAGACTATCTTCGCAACGAACTCATCATCATTGTCAATCACTGAAATCGCCGCTTGCACAAGCCGTCCGGCGCAGTTCATCGGGATGCACTTCTTCAACCCGGCCGACCGCATGGCGTTGGTGGAAGTCATCAAGGGACAGCTCACATCAGCGGAGGTGTGCAAGACCATCGTCGAACTCGCCACATCAGTCGGCAAGACACCGGTTGAGGTTAACGAAGCCCCCGGTTTCGTCGTCAACCGCATCCTCATCCCGATGATCAACGAGGCTGTCGGCATCCTCGCTGACGGCATCGCGAGCGCGGAAGACATCGACAAGTGCATGATGCTCGGCGCGAACCACCCGATGGGACCGCTCGCATTGGCCGACCTCATCGGCAACGATGTCAACCTCGCAATCATGGAGGTTCTCTATAATGAATTTGGCGATCCGAAGTACCGCCCGCATCCGCTTCTCAGAAAGATGGTGCGCGCCGGCTTGCTCGGTCGTAAATCAGGTGAAGGATTCTATAAATATTAATAAGGTATAAAAATGGATTTTAGCTATTCAAAGACAGAAGAATTGTTCCTGCAGATGATCAGGTCGTTTGCGGAGAACGAAGTCAAACCTTTGGCGGCAGAAGTTGACGAACAGGAACGTTTCCCGATGGAAACCGTCAAGAAGATGGCCAAGTTAGGTTTGATGGGTATTCCGGTACCGACACAGTACGGCGGTGCAGGTGGAACAGTGCAGATGTACATCATGGCGGTTGAAGAACTCTCAAGAGTCTGCGCCACAACAGGCGTCATCGTCTCAGCACACACATCACTCTGCGTTTCGCCGATACTCGAAAACGGAACGGAAGAACAGAAGATGAAATATCTGCCGAAGCTCGCCTCAGGCGAATGGATCGGCGCATTCGGTCTGACAGAGCCTAATGCCGGCACCGATGCGGCGATGCAGCAGACAACAGCCGTCGATGCGGGTGACAAATGGATCCTCAACGGCAGCAAGATCTTCATCACCAACGCGGCATACGCCGACGTGTTCATCGTCATGGCAATGACCGACAAGTCGAAAGGCACCAAGGGCATCTCGGCGTTCATCGTAGAGAAAGGCTTCAAAGGCTTCAGCATCGGCAAGAAAGAGTTGAAGATGGGTATCCGCGGCTCGGCGACATGCGAGCTCATTTTCGAGAACTGCGAAGTGCCGAAGGAAAACCTCCTCGGACCTCTCGGCAAGGGCTTCAACATCGCGATGAAGACTCTCGACGGCGGCCGTATCGGCATCGCCTCGCAGGCTCTCGGCATCGCGCAAGGTGCTATGGATGAGACAGTTAAATACACCAAGGAACGCAAGCAGTTCGGCAAGGCAATCGCACAGTTCCAGAACACGCAGTTCCAGATGGCTGACCTCAAGACCAAGGTCGAGGCGGCTCGTCTGCTCGTCAGAAGCGCAGCATGGAAGAAAGACAAAGGCCTTCCGTATTCGGCTGACGCCGCTATGGCGAAGCTGTTTGCAGCCGAGACAGCGATGGAAGTGACCACAAAGGCGGTGCAGTTCCACGGCGGTTACGGCTACACACGCGAATATCCGGTCGAACGCATGATGCGCGACGCGAAGATCACCGAAATCTACGAAGGCACATCAGAAGTACAGAGAATGGTTATCGCAGGTCAATTATTTAAATAGGAGGGAAGATCATGAATATTATAGTTTGTATTAAGCAGGTACCTGATACTACAGAAATCAAAATTGATCCGGTAAAGAACACTCTTATCCGCGACGGCGTCCCGAGCATCATGAACCCTGACGACAAGGGCGGCCTCGAACTCGCTCTCCGCATGAAGGACATGTACGGCGCGAATGTCACAGTCATCACCATGGGACCACCGCAGGCTGACCTCATCTTGAGAGAGGCTTACGCAATGGGCGTTGACAGAGCTATCTTGCTGAGCGACAGAAAGTTCGCCGGCGCAGACACCCTCGCAACGTCATACGCGTTGGCGGGCGCCATCAAGACCATGGACTATGACCTCATCATCGCCGGCCGTCAGGCTATCGACGGTGACACGGCGCAGGTCGGCCCTGAGATGGCTGAACACCTCGGCCTCCCGCAGGTTTCATACGTCATTGACGCGGTGCGTCAGAAAAACGGCAACCTCATCGTGAAGAAAGAGAACGAAGACAGCGTCCAGACACTCGAAGTCGAAGGGAAATGCGTCCTCACAGTGCTCGCTTCGGCATTCTCGGCACGTTACATGACAGTCAACGGCATCGTCGAGGCTTACAACAAGGAAGTTGAAGTCTGGGGCGCCGACAAACTCGATGTAGATGAGACAAAACTCGGTCTGAAAGGCTCACCGACAAAGGTGTTCCAGTCATTCCCGAAAGCTCTCAAGACTCCGGGCGAGATCCACGAGGTCAGCGAGGAGGAAGCAGTCGAAATCATTGTTAATAAACTGAAAGAGAAACATTTAATCTAAAAGTGGCCATGGATATCAAAGATTACAAAAACGTTTATGTGTTCGCAGAACAGCGCAACGGAATGATTCAGTCCGTAGCTTACGAACTTTTAGGTAAGGCACGCGACCTCGCCGACGCTCTCGGTGAGAAAGTCGTGGCTATGTTGGTCGGTTACAACGTGAAGGCGCAGGCTCAGAGCCTCATCGAGATGGGTGCTGACGAAGTCCTCGTCGCCGACTGCCCGGAATTGAAAGACTATTTGACAGAACAGTACTCACAGGTTGTGTATCAGATGATTACAGAACGCAAGCCGGGTATCGTTCTCTACGGCGCGACGACAATCGGCCGTGACCTCGCCCCACGTCTTGCTTCAAGACTTAAGACAGGTCTGACAGCCGACTGCACGAAGCTCGAAATCGCAACAGTGGAAGAGACAGGCGAGAAGCAGTTCCGCTCGACACGTCCTGCTTTCGGCGGCAACCTCATGGCTACAATTCTTTGTCCTAACACACGTCCGCAGATGTCAACGGTGCGTCCGGGCGTGATGCAGAAGCGCGTCCGCGAGGCCGGCAGGGCAGGTGTTGTCACAATGTTCACACCACAGTTCGACACGACGAAGTTCAAGGTGAAAGTCATCGAGACCGTCATGAACTGCAAGTGCAACGACGACATCGCCGACGCTAAGATCCTCGTTTCAGGCGGCCGTGGCGTTCACGACAGGGAAGGCTTCGACAAGCTTCAGGCTCTGGCAGACGTCCTCGGCGGCATGGTGGCTTCGTCACGCGCCATGGTTGACGCGGGCATCATGGACCACTGCTACCAGGTCGGACAGACAGGCAAGACAGTCCGTCCGAACCTTTACATGGCATGCGGTATCTCCGGCGCCATCCAGCACCTCGCAGGCATGGAGGAGTCAGACTTCATCATCGCCATCAACAAGGACAAATACGCTCCAATCTTCAGCGCGGCTGACCTCGGCATCGTCGGCGACCTCCACAAGATCGTACCGATGCTCACGGAACGCCTCAAGAAGGAAGTTGAGAAATAATATGATTGCCCGACGGCAATGTGCGTGAAGCAAATGAAAAAATCCCGGAGGGTAAGTCCCGCCGGGATTTTTCATTGAAATGAGTCTCTTGGTTTTAATCAGTGCTTTATAACTAACTTAACTTGTTCGTCAGCATTTACGCCACGCAGATGTGCAACATAAATTCCATCTGGCAGATTGCTGACATTTATTTCAGGTGTCACTGAATGCAACACGCATTGGCCGACGGCGTTGTAGATTTCAACACTTTGGAAGTTGGAATCAGTAACCAAAATGTTGTTGTCGGCGGGATTGGGATAAATGCAGATATTTTTGTCGTGTTCACCCACAGACAACTCGCCCAACTCTATGGTGACGGGATCGCAAGGTGCTTCGCAGCCGTCATCGTAAACTGCAACAACATAGTATTCGTATGTGTGGTATTCGGCAAAATCCGTGTCATTGAAGCCTTCTTCAACCAAAATGGTCGGAGTAAGCATTTCACCGTCCTTGTAGATATAATAGCCCGATAATTCGCTGGTCGATCCGCTCTCAGGTGCATCCCATCTGACGGCGATGGCATCCGATTCTGCATCATACGTTGCGGTCAGGTTTTGCACCGGGTTGCAGCTGATGAATGGTGGCAAATTGATAAACCAACCACAGCGGTCGTTGCTGCCTTTATAGCAGCCGAATCTCAAATTGACAACGTACTGGTTAAGAGCGTATGCGGTGACTATGACCGGATCATCGGGCGAGAAGTTCTGTTCGTAACTCAAGGTGACTATTTCCAACATACCGTCGCCGTTGATGTCGCCGAAGTTTGCTCCGTTCATGTAGGTCAGACCTTGTGGGCGGAGTGGGAATCCATCTGTTATCTCGGTGCCGTCCATCTCCCAAGCGCGTATATAGCCGTTACCGCCTTCCATCAGATTGAAGGTGGTGATGATTTCGTCCGCCATATCGCCATCTATATCGGCTACACTGACGAAGCCTTCAATGCCGGAATCAAGATTGAGCGGGAAACCGTCAGCGATATTGCCATCGGCATCGTATTGATAGAACACGTTGCCTTCGCCCGAAACGCCGGCAAAGATGTGGCATCCGTCGTCTTCTTTCACCACTGTAGGAGCCGAATAAGTCCAGTTGGACACGCTCTTGGGCCAGCCTTCCCGGTATTCGCCGGTGGCGGCATTACGTACGTAGTGATTCGGATTGTCGCCATGGCATGCACCTATTATACTGTATTCATCGCTGTTATCAAGATTGATGACGAGTGGCGATTGGTAGGAATATTTGTAAGTTTCTTCTCCGTCAATGGAATAAATTTCCTGACCGGTGTTGCTGATGCAGTATAGTGCGCTGGTGGTCGCGGCGAAGATTTCGGGTTCACCGTCGCCGTTGATGTCGGCCACTGTTGGAGTGAAGGCTGGGGTGCCTGGCAGCTCGAACGGGAATCCTTCTATTTCATTGCCTTCAAGATCCCAGACGTGGATGCCGGGGGCTATGCCTTGTGCGGCGCGGCCACGTCCGCAGAAGACGACATCCATTATGCCGTCGCCGTTGATGTCGGCGAGTGCAGGAGCGCATATCAAAGGGTTGTTGGTGGTTTCCACGGCAAAACGTATGGTGCCGTCGTGGTTGAAAATGTTGAAGCCACCGCGGGCGTTGCCGTAAGCGCAGAGAGCCACCACTTCGAGATGGCCGTCGTTGTCAAGGTCGGCGACCGAGGCCGGGTACTGTGCCATTCCGCCTGCGAGAGGCTGAGTCCAAAGGATGCTGCCGTCACCTTTCACGACGTTGATGGCATCGTTATGGTTGACTATGATTTCATCGGCGCCGTCACCATCAAGGTCGGCGAGGGTGACACCCCGCATCGGCTTGTAGGTGGTGTTTGAAGGGAAAGTCAGCGGAAACCCTGGCATCGGGTTGAGGCCGTCGCGGGCTTGGGGCGGGAGCATGACGTTCTCGACCAATTCGGTGACAATCTGTCCGTCTTCGTTCATCGAGGCACGGACCACTTGCTGGGCTTGCGATGCAATGGCGAACAAAGACAGGGCAAGCGAGAAAAGTAAAACTTTCTTCATGATAATTTAGTTTAAGATGGGTTCTATAAATTCAGTTCCTTTGTCTTATCAGCAGAACCCTGTATCTGATTCGACAAAGCTCGCCCTAAACAGGCACTATCTCATATTGATTTAACTATTCTTTTTCAA